>JASHTK010000068.1 GCA_030040575.1 Gammaproteobacteria bacterium | reverse complement strand
AAGGTCGAGCCGGACAGCGCCGCGGAGCGGGCGGGCATCAAGGCCGGCGATGTGATCCTCAAGTTCAACGGCGAGGCGGTGACGGACGACGGATCGCTCGCCGCCGCGGTCGGCCTGTCCGAGCCGGGCTCGGTCGCGAAGCTTCAGATCTGGCGCGGCGGCCGCTCGCTCACGCTGAGCGTGACGCTCGGCGATGCGGCACAGTCGGACGAGCTGCAGGCGAGCAACCCCGCCTCCGAGGGCGGCCGGCTCGGCCTCACGGTGCGTCCGCTGACAGCGGACGAGCGGCAGCAGGCAGGCGTGCCCTCGGGACTGCTCGTCGAGCAATCGAGCGGGCCCGCGGCCGACGCCGGCATTCAGCCGGGCGACATCGTGCTCTCCGCCGATGGCGTGCCGCTCACGAGCGCCGATGCGCTCACCCGAGTGGTTCGCGATCACCACGATGCGATCGCGCTCCTCGTGCAGCACGGCGACCAGAGAATCTTCGTGCCGGTGCAGCTCGGCTGAGCAGGCCTTGCGGACCCTCTCCCTCCGACCGCGGGGGGCGAGGGTCTCGCTCGCTCAGCGTGCGGGCAGGCCGAGCGCGACGAGCACGTTGCCCGGGCTTCCCATCAGGCCGCCGTTGCCGCAGCTCACGTAGAGCATGCCGCCCGCGACGATCGGCCCGGGGCCGTCCATCGCTCCCCCGTGCGCGGGCACACCGTTCACCGTCTTGAACGCGCGATTGCAGTCGTACGTCCAGAGAACTCTCCCGTCGCGCGTCGCGTAGGCGCGGAGGCCTCCATCGAGGGCGACGCTCAGCACCGCGCCCGGAATCGCGGTGAGGGCAGCACCCTGCCCGACGCTGCAGCCGAGGCGGGTGCCACAGAGCGCCTTCGGCGGCGGCTTGCGCCAGAGCGGCGTCCCATCGGCGAGCCTCACGGCCCGCATGCCGCCCGGGGTCGGCGTGAGCTGATCCGCGACGCCGAAGTAGGCGACCCCGCCCTCGATCGCCGCGCCCCACTCCCCGCCGAGGCCGCTGCCGCGACCGATGCGATCGCGCCAGACGATCCGCCCTGCGCGGTCCGGATCGAGCGCAAAGGCAAGGCCCGACTTCTGCGGCAGCACGAGCAGCTCGCGCGTACCGGAGCGGGCGAGCGCGGGCGAGGCGGAGAAGTCGAAGTCCGCCCCGAGCGTCGGTGGACAGGCGGGATCGTCGGGCGGGTTCTTCGCGCTGCAGCCCATGACCCAGATGTCGCCCGCGAGCACCTGGCGCGCCCAGCGGATCGCTCCCGTGCGCAGGTCGAGGGCGATCACGGCATCCGTCGTCGGCTGCGGCGGATCCGCGTAGCCGTTGCCGGTCGCGACGTAGAGCAGACCGCGCCGCGGATCGACGGTCGGCGCCGACCAGATGCCTCCTCCGGCCGGCCCGTACATCTCGACGCCGTCCTTGTTCCTCGCGCGCGGCTCGCTCGGGGCGACGGTGTAGGTCTTCCACAGGACCCGGCCGGTGCTGGCATCGAGCGCCGAGACGCTGCCGCGGAACGTGCAGCAGGCGTAGTCGCCGGTCGCCGCTCGGCCCTCCTCGCCGATGCCCTGGACCGGCACGTAGACGCGCCCGTGGTAGACCGTCGGCGAGCCGGTGATGGAGGCCGAGGGATGCGCGTCGATCTTGCGGATCCAGACCGCCCGCCCGCTCCGAGCGTCCACGGCGTAGACATTCGCCTTGCGGTCACCGAAGTAGACGGCGTAGCCGGGCGGGCCCGCCTCGCTCCGGTACTCGCCCACGGCCACCGCGGTCGCGATGCCCGCCTCGGCCTTGAAGCTCCAATCGGTGCAGCCCGTCGCCGGATCGAGGGCGTGCACGCGGCCGTTCTCGCTCGCGACGAACAGCCGCCCGCCTGCGACCGAGGGCTGGCTGCGCATCGATGCGACGTTCGCGAATCCGAACGCCCATTTCAGTCTCAGCCGCGGGAGGTCGGCGGCCGTCAGGCCGCCGCGGCTCACCGGCTGGTAGCGGGTGTTCGCGATGCCGTTTCCCCAGCCGTTCCAGCCCGGGCCGGCGCCGGGATCCGACATCGGCGCCGGATGGGCACAGGGCGTGCCGTCCTCGAGGGCGGGATCGATGCTCCGCGCGCCGAAGCGCCGGCCGCTCGCGAACTCCGCGACGGCGCGGCGCTCGGCTTCCGTGATGAGCGACCCCTGCGCCTGCATCTTGCCGTTGGTGAGCGCATTGAGGATCGCCTCGGGCGAGTACGTGTGCAGCAGCTCGCGCGGCAGCGCGTGCCCGAGGCTCCTGCCCTCGTAGGGGTTCACTCCGGCGTCGGGCGTCTCGGCCAGGCCCAAGTGGCAGGCGGCGCAGACTCTGCGGAACACGGCCTCGCCGTCGACCACGTCTCGAGCGGCCGGACTTGCGATGCCGGAAGAGGACGGGCCCGTGGGCCCCGGCGAGGCCGCAGCTGCCGCGACCGCGGCCATCGGGATCGCCGCGAGGATCGGCACGATCGCGGCCGAGGCCGCGAACCGTGCCGCCGAGGAAGGCAGAAGCCTCAGGTGCATCGACGTTCCCCCGTTCGCGTGCGCCGCGGCATGAGCCGGCTGTGGCGGGCGCTGCGCGCCGCATCTTTGCAGGCGGATTATGCGGATCTCGGCGACCGTCGCAAACTGGGATCCGGGGTGCGTCCGTCGTAAGCTTCTCCCCGGGACGAAGGCTCTGACCTAAGGAGACGGCGATGGGCAAGAGGATTTTGCTGCTCGCGGGCGACTTCGCGGAGGATTACGAGACGATGGTGCCGTTCCAGGCGCTGCAGATGGCCGGGCACGCCGTGCATGCCGTCTGTCCCGAGAAGAAGGCGGGCGAGTTCGTGCTGACGGCGGTCCACGACTTCGAGGGGCAGCAGACCTACTCGGAGAAGCCGGGACACCGCTTCACGCTGAATGCGACCTTCGCCGAGGTCAATCCCGAGCAGTACGACGCCCTCGTGATCCCCGGCGGCCGCGCGCCCGAGTACCTGAGGACGAATCCGCGGGTGCTCGAGCTCGTGCGGCACTTCGCGCGGGCCGGCAAGCCCATCGCCTCCATCTGCCACGGCGCGCAGATCCTCGCGGCGGCCGGCGTCATCCGGGGCAAGCGCGTGTCGGCCTACCCGGCTTGCGCGGCGGAGGTCGCGCTCGCGGGGGCGGAGTACGTCTCGCTCGCGATGGATCAAGCCGTGACGGACGGCTCGCTCGTCACGGCCCCGGCGTGGCCAGCGCACCCGGCGTGGCTCGCGCAGTTCCTCGCGGTGCTCGGGACGCGCGTCACCGGCTGACCGGCGGTGCTCCCGCCGCCTCGAGCTTGCGCTCGATGCGGTCGTGAACCCACTTCGCGCTCCACCAGTCGATCGGCGTCACGGCGTTGCCGTCGAGCAGCATCGTGAAGTGAACGTGGTAGCCCCCGGCAAGTCCGGTGTCGCCCTCGCGGCCGATCTGCTCCCCTTCGCTCACCGTCTGGCCGACCTTCACCCCGACGGACGCCAGGTGGCCGTAGAGGGATTGCAGGCCCATGCCATGGTCGATGATGACGCAGTTGCCGTAGATGTCGAGCCAGCCGGCGTGGACCACCCGCCCCCGATTGGCGGCGTAGACGGGCGCGCCGGCGGTCGAGGCGAGGTCGTATCCCAAGTGCACTTGGTGGTCGATCACCTGGCCGTCGTGGACGTAGGTGCGCTGGTCGGCGAAGCCGGCCTCGACCGCCGAGTTGACGAGCTGGCGGAAGGGGCCCTGCCAGAGGATCTCGGGCGAGGTGTCGCGCGCGAGCGCGGTGATCTCGGCCGCGTCCTCGCGGCGCAGGTCGCCGTTGATGCGCAGGAACGAGGCGAGCAGGTCCGCGGGGTCCGCCACCTTGAAGCCGGGATTGTTCTCGAGAATCGGCGGGACCACCTTCTTCAGGAAGCCGTCGCTCACCTCGATGCGGCTGCGATGGAAGCTCTTCGGGAAGACCCGGTAGTCGAACGTCGCGTGGGCCTCGTTCCCCGCATCGTCACGCGCGTAGAGCCTGATGGGCGTGTCGGGGCTCTGGTCCCACAGGAGCGCGAAGAACGCGACGCGCAGCCCCGCATCCTGGGTGCGGATATGAGCGCCCGATGCGGGGAAGCCCGGATACTCGTCGCTGCCCACCTGCACCCCCGAGGCGGCGCTTGCCGGGGAGACGCGATAGATCACCATCTCCGAGCCGCCCTGATTGATGTAGTGGCCCGTCGAGACGACCGAGAGGGTGGGCGGCGTGAGATTCACCGTGATGTCGCGGCTTGCGGTCGACGCGAGCTGCCGCAGGCCAAAGAGCACGGGGCGCGACGCCGTGACGACGATCCGCGCCTCGCCCTCGACGAGCTCAGGGATCTGGCGCTTGCCGATCTCGCGGACGAGCAGCAGGCCGTTCGCGCCTTGCGGCACGGGCGCTGCGCCGGGACCTCCCCCCGCGAGGCTGAAGATGGGCACCCGGGTCGAGCCCTGCTCGAGCAGCACATCGAGGCTCTTCAGCTCGCCGGAGGGCGTGTCGATCCGCACGGAGAGCTCTCCGGACTCACCGATGGCGGCCTGCGGCGCGGTGATGTCGATGAGCGGCGCGGGCTCGCGTCCGGCCGCATACCAGGCGATGCCCGCGGCGATCGCGAGCAACACGAGGAGTCCGATCAGCTTTTTCATGTAATCCATTGTAGCATCGCGCTGCAATCGGACACCGCCGAAGAGGGCTCGTGCTCGCGATCGTCAGCGCCATGCCGGAGGAGATCTCGCTCGTCGTCGAGTCGCTCACCCACGTGACGACGCGCGAGCTCGGCCGGCGAGCCTTCCATGCGGGACGGCTGCACGGCGTCGAGGTGGTGGCGGTGTTCTCGCGCTGGGGCAAGGTCGCCGCCGCCGCGACCGTGACCCAGCTCGTCGCGTCGTTTCCGGTGAGCCGACTGGTGCTGAGCGGCGTGGCGGGCAGCGTGCAGCGCGGGCTGTCGATCGGAGACGTCGTGATTGGAACGGGTCTGCTCCAGCACGACCTCGATCCGAGTCCGATCTTTCCGCGGTACGAGGTGCCGCTGCTCGGCAAATCCCTTCTCGAGCCCGACCCGAGGATCCGCGACCGCCTGGTGCACGCCGCGCAGGATTTCGTGCGCGAGGATCTTCGCTCGCTCGTCGCGCCGGGCGAGCTCGCCGCGTTCCGGATCGGCTCGCCGCAGGTCGTCGGCGGGCTGATTGCGAGCGGCGACAAGTTCTTCGCGAGCACGCGGGAGGTCGAGGAGCTGCGCAGCCGCCTGCCGCTCGTCACGTGCGTCGAGATGGAGGGCGCGGCCGTCGCGCAGGTGTGCGAGGAGTACGGCGTGCCGTTCGGCGTGGTGCGCACCATCTCGGACTCCGCAAACGAGAGCTCGGCGCAGGACTTTCCGCGCTTCATCCGCGAGGTCGCGCGGCATTACTCGCTCGGCATCCTCGAGCGGTTCGTGCGCGCGCCGTGATGCAGTACGCTCGCCTCGGCGCGGCGGGGTTGAAGGTCTCGCGCCTCGCGCTCGGCTGCATGAGCTTCGGCTCGCGCGAGCGGGACGCCTTTCGCTGGACGCTCGATGAGCAGGCGGCGCGGCCGCTCTTGCGCCTCGCGCTCGAGTCCGGCATCAATCTGTTCGACACGGCCGACGCCTACTCGCGCGGGGCGAGCGAGCTCATCGTCGGCAAGCTCCTGAAGGAGATGGCGCGGCGCGAGGAGGTGGTCATCGCGACCAAGGTGTTCGCGACCATGGGCGCGAAGCCCAACGACCGCGGACTCTCGCGCCAGCACGTCATGGCCTCGATCGATGCGAGCCTCAAGCGGCTGCAGACCGATCACGTCGATCTGTACCAGATTCACCGGTTCGACGCGGAGACTCCGGTCGAGGAGACGCTCGGCGCGCTCGACGACATCGTGCGCGCGGGCAAGGCCCGCTACGTCGGCGCGAGCACGATGCATGCCTGGCAGCTCGCCCGCATGCTCGCCGTGAGCGATCGGCGGGGCTTGCACCGCTTCGTCTCGATGCAGCTTCAATACAATCCGGTGTACCGCGAGGAGGAGCGCGAGATGATCCCGCTCTGCGCCGCCGAGGGCATCGGGCTTCTCGCCTGGTCGCCTCTTGCGGGCGGCTTCCTCGCGCACGGCCGAGCGACGCCGCAGGAAGGGACGACCGAGCGGGGGCGGACGCCCTCGCCGCTCGGCACGCCGCATGATCGCGCTCCGGACCGGCGGATCTTCCAGGTGATCTGCGATCTCGCGCAGGCGCGGGGGATCGCGAACGCCGAGATCGTGCACGCGTGGTGCCTCGGGAAGGGCCTCGCGTCCTCGCTCGTCGGGGCGACGCGGCTCACGCACCTGCAGCAGGCGATCGACTCGCTCCGCACGACGCTCACCGCGGAGGAGATCGCGGCGATCGAGGCGCCGTATGAGCCCCAAGCCGTCTACGGGCACCGCGTGCGGCCGCACTGAATCACGGCGGGATGCGGCTCCCGCGCGCGAGGCGCCGGGGCCTCGCTCAGCGCTCGGGCAGCGCGAACACCCAGACGGTCGCCCCGTCCTGAGGAGGATTCACGATCTCCGGCACGAGCACCGCGAAAGTGCCCGCCTCGGAGCCGCCGCGGCTCACGACCACCGCGACGTACTGCCTGCCGGCGACGCTGTAGGAGATCGGGCAGGCGCTCGGCACGTCATCGAGGCGAATCTGCCAGAGCGTGCGGCCCGTCGCGGCGTCGTATGCCGTGAGATCACGGTCGAGCGCACCGGCAAACACTACCCCGCCCGCGGTGGCGAGCGTGCAGGTGGTCTCGGGCGCGCGCTGGCGGTCGATCCAGACGGGCTGGCGGGTCGCCAGATCGAGCGCTTCCACGCGGCCGAACTTGCCGTCGCTGTCCGCTCGAGCGCGAATGGACCAGTTGACCCCCGAGCTCAAGTTGCCCCGCTCGCCCCGCGGCGCCGGGATGAGGTCCATGCAGGATTCGACCATCGGAACGTAGACGATCTTCGTCGCATCGTCGTAGGAGCCGGCGATCCAGTTGCGACCGCCGCCCGGGTGGGGGCAGATCGTGTGCGGCTTGCCGTCGCCGACCACGACTTGCGGATTGATGGTCTTCTCCCCGGTCCGCGGATCGATCGAGGCGACGACGTTCTGGATGCCGAGGTCCTTCGAGAAGACGTACTCGCCGGTCGCGGCGTCCATCGCCTCGTAGATGCCCATCTTGCCGGAGGTGACGACGAGCCTGCGCATCGCGCCCCGCACGTCGAGATCGATCCGCTGCTGCTCGAATGCCCAGTCGAGATCCCACTGATCGTTGTGCACGTGCTGGAAATGCCAGCGGAGCTTGCCGCTCGCCGGGTCGATCGCCAGCGTCGAGTCCGTGTACAGGCCGTCGTTGGTCACGCCCGGCTCGCCGAGCGGGCGAAGCAGCGGTCCGGTGTCGTACGTCTGCCCCACTCCGAAATAGGCGAGATGCAGCCGCGGGTCGTAGCTTCCGGCCGTCCACACCGATGCGCCGCTGCGCTTCTCGAGCGGCAGGCCGTTCCAGCTGTTGCCGCCGGGCTCGCCGGGACGCGCGATGGTGTGGAAGCGCCACAGCTCGCGCCCGGTCGTGGCGTCGAGCCCCGCGATCCACGCGCCCCCGGGCGACTGGCCCGTGATGCCTTGCATCACCACGCCCTGCGCGACGAGCGGACCGCCCGTCACCTGCCAGTTTTGCGTGTAATCGGCGACGGGGGTGTCCCAGATCACCGTGCCCGTGCGCACGTCGAGCGCGACGATATGATCGTCGGAGGTGGGCACGAGCAGCATGTCGCGGTAGATCGCGAAGTTCCGCTTGACGGCGAGGCGCGCATCGGCGGGCAGGGGGCGCGCGTACTGCCACAGGAGGTTGCCGCTCTTCGCGTCGAGGGCCTCGACGTAATCCCCGAAGCCGCCGACGAAGAGCACGCCGTCGTGCTCGAGCGGGGTGGTCTCGTTCGGTCCGGTCGGGATCGACCAGGTCCACGCGACGCGCAGCTCGCTCACGTTGCGCCGGGTGATCTCCCGGAGGGGGCTGAAGCCGTGGTCATCGTACGTGCGGCGCCAGAGGAGCCACTCGCCGGCAGGCGGGTGCCGCAGCAGCGCGTCGGTGACGGGCGTGATCTGATCGAGCGGGTTGGCGAGCGCGACGGGCGGCATCGGCGGGGCGAGCGGCGAGAGCGGCATGAACGGCGGCGCCGGCGCGACCGGCCCGTACGGGATCTCAAGCCGCGCGAGGCGCACCGGATCGTCGGGCAGGCTCGCGCGTCCCGCCGGGACTCCGTTCACCTCGACGAGGTAGGCGAGGAGCTGCGCCACGGTCTGCGGAGGCAGGGATCCCGGCTTCGACGGGGGCATGCGCGTGCGAATGAAGGTGAAGAGCGCCGCGGCGGACTTGCCGCTCCAGTCCTGGCTGAAGCGGTTGCCGTTCAGGGCGCCTGCGAATTCGCTGCCGCTCAGGTTCTCGCCGTGGCAGCTCGCGCAGGCGCCCGCGTACACCGCGTGACCCTGGTCGGCCTGAGCCTTCGTGTACACCGCGGGGGGTCCGCCGTGCGTCCGGAAGCGGCGCACGCCGGCGGGCGCGGCCGATGCGAGACTCGATGCGAGGCTCGATGCGAGAGCTGACGCGAGCAGCCCGAGCGCGATCGCGCGGGCGAGTGACGGCATCCGCACGGCGCCGCTACTGCAGCCGCCGCGGCAGCCGCGGCAGCCTCTTCATGCCCTTCAGCTTCTCCATGTACTGCGGATACATGGTCTCGGCACCGCCGAGGGCCGCCTCCGGGGGCACGTGGTAGCGCGCCGCGAACTCCGTCAGATACGGATTGCGGCCCGGCAGGTAGGCGGGCACCACATCCGCCGGCCGGTCGATCTCGTCCACCGGCTCGCACGGCCACGGGGCCATCTGCTGCTGCGGATCGGAGTGGAAGGCGACCGTGCGGATGAAGGGCTCCGCGAGGTACACCGGATCGTAGGTGATCACGGTGACCGTCAGGTAGTCGCCGTGCCGCATGATGTGGGCGCTCGCGGTGGCGAGATCGCTCCGCGGAACGCCGTTGAGGCCGAGCCAGTTCTCCTTCAGATGGGTCGTCCGCACGACGAGCGTGTCGCCCTCCCACGCGCCCACCGAGAAACCCTCCCAGGTGTGGCGGGCATAAGGCGGAGGCTGCGGCCGGCCGTCCATCCAGATGGTCTGCTCCGCGCCGTATGCGGAGAGGTGGGTGTGATACGCGACGACCTGCTGCGTGGCCCGATCCACGTCCATCCAGATCCGCAGGTTCGACGGGCCGCGCCAGCCGTAGTCCGCTCCGTGCTCGCGGCACTGGTTCTGGGGCAGCTCAACGAGCTCCGCGCTCCAGCTCTCGGCGCGCAGCCGGCCGGCATCGTTGAGGGGAATCCCGAGGTAGTCGCCGATCTCCCCGCCCGCCACGCGCTCGGGCATGTCCTCATCGAAGATGGGCGCCCAGTTGCCGGTCGGATCCTCCTGGCCGAGCGACACCCGCCCTGCGAGCGTGAGGGATAGCACCGCGATCGAGGAGACGATCCGGCCTCGAGTGACCCCACGCATGGCACCTCCCCCCTCGCGAAGTGACCGGGCGGACAACCCGCCGAGCTCGAGGCACGTTTTACCACAAGGGCCGGCCGCGAGGCAGCACGCGAGGCGGCGGCCCGCAATCGCCAAGGCGCAGCGGCTGTGGCAGCATTTCAAGCTGAACCTGGAGCAGGGTCGGACCTTGCGTCGCGCTCTCGACATCGCCGTCGATCGGCATGCATCTCGATCCCAGGCTGCCGAATGACTCCGACCGTGCGGTGGGGTATCCGGCGCGCGGTGTGGCTCGTCTGCGTGATCTGCGGAGCCGTGCCGCTCGCTCGGGCCGCCGAGCCGCAGCCGTATCGCGTCCAGTTTGTCGCGACCGGACAGAGCGCGCTCGACTCGACGGTCAAGGTCACCTCGCAGCTGGAAACCTTGCGGACGTCCGCACCGGTCAATCCCTTCGGCCTCATCGCGCGCGCCAGGGGGGATGTCGATCGCCTGCAGACCGTGCTCTCGAGCTTCGGCTACTACGAGGGCGCGGTGTCGATCACGATCGACGGCCTCGCGCTCGATGCGCCGAGCCTCGGGGACACGCTGCGGGCGCTGCCGCAAAGCACCGATGCGCACATCCGCATCGCGCTCACGCTCGGGCCGCTCTATCGGATCGGCCGCATCGAGGTCGAGGGCGACCTGCCCGCCGATCTGCAAAGCAAGCTCGGCCTGACCCCCGGCGCACCGGCCGTCGCCTCCGACGTGCTCGATGCCGGCGACCGCCTGCAGACGGCGCTGCAGGACCGCGGCTACGCCTTTGCGAAGGTCGCAACGCCGGTCGCGTACCAGGATCCCCGGGAGCACGTGCTCAACCTGAGGTTCCCGGTGACGACCGGGCCGAAGGTGCGGGTCGGCGAGATCCTCATCGTGGGTCTGCGGCACACGCGCGAGACGACCGTGCGACGGCACCTCCTGCTCCACAGCGGCGATCCGTACAACGCCGCGATCATCGAGAAGGCGCGGGAGGATCTGCTCGCGCTCGGCGTGTTCGCGACGGTGAGCGTCGAGCTCGGGAGCGCTCCGGACAGCCTGGGCAGAGTGCCGATCACCTTCAGGATGACGGAGCGGCCGCGCCACACCTTCGGGATCAACGCGGCCTACTCGAGCGATCTCGGCGGCAGCGGCGGCGTCACCTGGGGCGATCGGAACGTCTTCGGCAACGCCGAGCAGCTCGACCTCTCGGCGACTCTCATCAATCTCGGGGGCACCGCGACGACCGGCCTCGGCTACGACACGAGCGCCAAGTACATCCTGCCCGACTTCGGATCCCGCGATCAGACGCTGCAGCTCGCGCTGAGCGGCCTCAAGCAGGACCTGCAGGCGTACGACCAGAAGGCGGAGAGCGCCGGCGTGACCCTCACCCGCAAGCTCTCGAGCGTGTGGAGCGTCACCGCCGGGGTGTCCGGGGAGCGCGAGACCGACATCCAGGAGAGCGTGACGCGCATGTACACGCTCATCTCCCTGCCGCTCAGCCTGCTCTACGACTCGACCGATGTCCCCTCGCCTCTCGCCGACCCGACGCACGGCACGCGCGGCGCGCTCAACCTGAGCCCGACGCGGTCGGTCGGTCAGGGTGCTCAGCCCAACGCGACGTTCGATGTCGCGCAGGCAAACCTCGCGCACTACTTCGACCTCGATCGCCTGCTCCGCAGAGGCCCGGGGCGCACCGTCCTCGCCGTGCGCGCGATGGCCGGCGTCGCGCTCGGGGCGAACGAGTTCAGCCTGCCGCCCGATCAGCGCTTCTATGCGGGCGGGAGCGGCACGGTCCGCGGATACCGCTACCAGGCCGTCGGACCGCAGTTCGTGAACGATTACAATCCGGTGGGCGGCACGACCATGAATGCCGTCAACGTCGAGCTGCGGCAGCGCATTGGGTCGAACTTCGGCGCGGTGCTCTTCGCAGACGGCGGCGGTGTGGGCGAGGGGGAGAATCCCTTCACCATCACGCGGCACTGCTTCTCGACGCAGGCGAATCCCGCGACCGCGCTGCCGCGGGATAGCGGCGCCTCCTGCGTGGGGATCGGCACGGGATTGCGCTACTACACGCCCATCGGACCGATCCGGCTCGATTTCGCGATGCCGACCGTGCGGCGGGCGGATGACGACCGCTTCGAGGTCTACATCGGATTGGGACAGGCCTTCTGATGAGGCGCGCCGCCCGAATCGCCGCTTGGTCCGCCGCCTCGGTCGTGCTGCTCGCACTCGTGGTCGCGGGTGGCCTGCTCGCCGCGCTGCGCACGGCCGCCGGCCGCAGCGCGATCGAGCGCTGGACGGCGAGGCTCACCTCCGGCCACGTGCGGATCTCCGGGCTCGGCGGCTCCCTGCCGGCGCTCATCGAGGTGGCGCAGCTGCAGCTGAGCGACGATGAGGGCGTCTGGCTCACGGCCCAGGACATCTCGCTCAGCTGGTCTCCGCTCGACCTGCTCCGCTGGCACGTACGAGCCGACCGGCTGAGCGTCGCGCGTCTCGACCTCGCGCGACGGCCCGGGGCCGGCCCGCCCCCGCCCTCCTCGAGCCCGGGCCCGGGCCCGGGCTCGGGCTCGGGAGGCCGGCCGTCGGTGCCGCACATCGAGGTGCGGGAGCTCGGCATCGGGACGCTCGTGCTCGAGCCGGCGCTCGCCGGCACGCGCGCCTCGCTCGCCGTCGCAGGCCGCGTGCGCCTCGAGTCCCTCGATGAGGCGACGGCGAGCCTCACCGTGCGCCGCACGGATGGCGAGGGAGACTACGAGCTGCATCTGCGCTTCGACGCCTCGAGCATGGATGCGACGCTGCAACTCGCGGAGCCGGCGAGCGGGCCGCTCGAGCACCTCGCGCAGCTTCCGGGCCTCGGCGCGCTCACTTTGAGCGCGAGCGTGCACGGGCCACACGCCGCGGAGCGCGTGCAGCTCGACGCGCGCGCGGGGGACCTGCACGTGCGCGTGCAAGGGACGATCGACCTCACGCACCGGGCCGGGGAGCTCGCCTACTCGGCTGCATCGCCGGCGATCGCGCCGCGCCCGGAGCTCTCGTGGCGGAGCCTCACGCTGCAGGGAGACTGGCACGGTCCCCTCACGACGCCCCGGGCGAGCGCGCATTTGCAGGTGAGCGGGCTCGCGGTCGCGGGGGCCGTGCGGCTCGCGACGCTCGATGCCGACCTCGGCGCCTTGGGCGGCGCACTCGAGACGCATGCGCGCGTCAGCGGGCTCGCGCTGCCGCAGCTGCTCGGGAGGGAGCCCGCCTTCGCGCGACTGCTCGCGAGCTCGCCCGTGCAGCTCGATGCCGAGCTGCGCCTCGATGAGGCGGCGCGGCCGCTACACGTGACGGCGATCCATCGGCTCATTTCGATCGACGCGCAAGGCGTCACGGCGGGGGCGCTCGGCGCGAGCTTCCGGGTGCGCGTGCCCGACCTCGTGCCGTTCGTGGCGCTCGCCCCCCGCAAGGTCACGACATTCGACGGGCTGAAGGGCGCGTCCGGTGCCCTCGAGGGCAGCGGGAGGATCGCGGAGGAGCCGGCAGCCACTCGCCTCGATCTCGATCTCGGCGCCCGACTCGCGGGGACGCCTGAGCTCACGGGCCTGCTCGGGTCCGGTTCGCGCCTGCAGGCGTCGGTCGCCTGGACGGATCAGGCGGTTCAGGTCGAGCGGCTCGTGATCACGGGGCACGCGCTCTCGTTCTCGGGAAGCGGCGGGGTGGATCTCACGAGCGCGGGGCCGGGGAGCCCCTCGCCGTCACTGCACGCTCGGTGGAGCCTCGCCCTGCCCCAGCTCGCCGCGGTGTCGCCCGTGCTCGAGGGGACGCTCGGGCTCACGGGCGAGATCGCAGGGCCGATCGACGCATTCGCCGGGCACTTGCAGGCCTCAGCGATGGTCTCGATCCGCGGCGCGCCACCAGGGACGCTCGATGCGAGCTTGAGCGTCCGCGGCCTCCCCGCGGCGCCAGCCGCCACGCTGCAGGCGCACGGCCGCTTCGGGGCAGGCCCGCTCGACCTGCAGGCCTCGATCGATCACGGCCGGAGCGGCCTGTATCACCTCCTCGTGCAGCGCGCCGACTGGGGAAGCGTGCATGTGGATGCGAACGTCTCGACGGGCGTGAACCTCGCGGAGGGCAGCGGGCGCCTGAGCTTTCGGATTGGGCGGCTCGCCGACCTGCAACCGCTCCTCGGCAAGCCTCTCGAGGGGAGCGTCACGGGAAGCGTGGCGTTGAGTTCCGACGCGGGGCGCACGCGCGCGCAGGTGCGGGTCGACGCCCGAAACGCAGGCCTTCCAGGCGTCCTCGGAGATGTGCAGCTCGAGGGTGCCGGCCGCATCGACGCGCTGCCCCTGCGGCTCACGGTGCGATCCGCGGATCTGCCCGGCGGACCCGCGAGCCTCGATGCCGCGCTCCGGCTGAGCGTCACGGAGCGCGCGCTCGAGCTCGAGCGGGTCGAGGCCGGCTATCACGGCGAGCGGCTGCGGCTGCTCTCCCCCGGTCGGGTGGCGTTCGCCCACGGACTGCGACTCACCGAGGTGCGGCTCGGCTTGCAAGACGCGACGCTCTCGGTCGCCGGCGAGATCGCTCCGGCGCTCGGCGTGCGCGCCTCGCTCACGCGGGTCGATGCGGCGCTCGTCAACTCGTTCGTCCCGAATCTGCTCGCCGCAGGCACGCTCAGCGCCGAGGCGCAGCTGCACGGCACCCTCAGGGCTCCGGAGGGCCACGCGAGCCTCGCGGTGCGCGGCTTGAGGATGGCGGACAGCGCCGCGCGCGACCTGCCGGCGCTTGATTTGAGGTGCACGGCGCAGCTCCTCGACACGACGGCGCGAGTCGAGGCGGCGCTCGCCGCGGGCCGCGCTTCGCAGCTCACCTTAAGCGGACTCGTGCCGCTCGATCCGGCGGGCGCGCTCGCCCTCAAGCTCTCGGGAAGAGTGAGCGCGGCGCTCGCCAATCCGCTGCTCGAGGCCCACGGCGAGCGCGCGCAGGGGGAGTTCTCCGTGGACGCCACGGTGACCGGCCCGGCGCGCGCCCCGGAGATCGGCGGCAGCGTCGAGCTCGCCAACGGGGACATCCGCGACTACGCCGAGGGCGTGCACCTCGAGGACATCACGGCGCGGATGGTCGGCGGCCAGGGGATCCTGCGCATCGCGAGCCTCACGGCGCACGCCGGCACGGGCGCGGTGTCGGTGAGCGGCACGCTCGGCGTGCTGCAGCCGAAGCTGCCGGTCGACCTCACGCTCAAAGCGACGAACGCCCAGCCGATCACGAACGACATCGTGACGGCGAACCTCGATGCGAACATCCACCTGAAGGGAACGCTGCGCCGGCGGATCGACGTCTCGGGTACGGTCCGCCTGAACCGCGCCGAGATCGGCATCCCGAACAGCCTGCCGCCCAACGTCGCCGTGCTCGACGTGCGCCGTCCGGGCGAGGCGCCTCCGGAGCCCCTCACGCGCCGGCTCACGATCGGACTCGACGTGTCGCTCGCTGCGCCGCGTGCGATTCTCGTGCAGGGCCGCGGGCTGAACGCCGAGCTCGGCGGCGACCTCACGCTCCGCGGCACGACCGAGGATCCCCATGTGCAGGGGGGATTCGAGCTCATCATGGGCACGTTCTCGCTCGCGAGCAGCCAGCTCAGCTTCACGATGGGCGAGGTGAGCTTCAACGGCGCGGGCCTGAGGGGCCGGATCGATCCGACGCTCAACTTCACGGCGCAAGCGACGGCGGTCGACGCGACCGTCACGCTGCGCATCACCGGGCTTGCCGACTCCCCGCAGTTCATCCTGAGCAGCTCTCCGCAGCTGCCGCAGGATGAGATCCTCGCGCGGCTGCTGTTCGGCGAGAGCGCCTCGCAGCTCTCGGGCCTGCAGGTGGCGCAGATCGGCGCGGCGCTCGCGAGCCTGAGCGGGATCGGCGCGAGCAGGCTCAATCCGCTCGCCAAGGTGCAGAAGGCGCTCGGCCTCAACAGCCTGACGGTCGGCAGCGCGACGACGACGTACGTGAACGGGACCCCGCAGAGCACCGGTGCGAGCGTCACGGCGGGCCGCTACGTCTCGAGCCGCGTGTTCGTCGCGGCGACGCAGAACACGACCGGGACGAGCCAGCTGCGGGTCGACGTCGACCTCAGCAAGCACTTGAAGCTGCAGACGCGGCTCGGCAACGGCACCGCGACCGCGCAGGGCACGACGCCGGAGAACGATCCCGGCAGCAGCGTCGGGCTCTCGTATCAGTTCGAGTACTGAGGGGCGCTCGCTCGCGCGACCGGCCGCGCGCTCAGTGGCACTGCCACTCGCGGCGCATGAGCAGCACGCCGAGCGCGCAGAGGACGAGGGGCGCCGCGAGCATCGCGAGAATGCTCCCGGAGGAGTAGCCCCGGTCCATGGCCCCGCCGGCGACGATCGGGGCGACGAACGCGCCGAGGTTGCCCGCGACGCCGGCCCAGCTCATGCCGGATGCCTTGATCGCGGGGGGATAGTAGGCCGTCGCGAGCGCGTTGAGGGAGAGCTGCGAGCCGCTCGTGCCGCCGCCGATGACGAGCAGCGCGATCCAGCTCGCGGCCGACGCCGCGGGCAAGGCATGGAACAGCACGAGGCAGGCCGCGGTGATCAGGTACGCGGCGAAGAGCGCGGGGATGGTCGTGCCGCGGCTCAAGAAGACCGAGAGCAGGATGCCCCCGACCACGCCGCCCGCCTGGATGAGCACCGCGCCGCGCAGGGCGTCGTTGAGCGGCCAGCCCGCCGACTCGAGCAGCGTCGGAAGCCAGCTGATGAGCACATAGAGACTGAAGAGGTTCGCGACGACGACCCCCCATAGCACGAGTGTCCGGCGCCGGTAGGCGCGGCCGAGCAGATCGATGAGCGACCAGCGCGAGGTGTCCGCGGTCGGTGGTGGACGGTCGATGGGGGTCGCCGGATCGAGCTCCGGGGCGATGCGCGCGAGGATGGTCGCGATGCGCCGATCCTCCGGGCGCCGCACGATGAGAAACTTGAGCGACTCCGGCGCCGCGACCACGATCGCGAGTCCGATGAGGAGCGGCGACACGCCGCCGATCAGGAATGCGCCCCGCCACCCCCAGTGCGCAAAGATCACCGGGGCGATGAAGCCCGCGCAGAAGGCGCCCGCGCCGATCGCCGCGTTCATCACGACGAGGATGGTCGGCCGGCTGCGCGCGGGAGCGTACTCCGCCGTCCAGGCGTTGCAGTTGGGGATGCTCATGCCGAGGCCGATCCCCGTGAGGAGCCGCCACAGGACGAACTGGGCCGGGCTGCCGGCCGTGGACGTCGCCATGGTCGAGATGCCGATGACGGCCATCGCGAGGATGAGGAGCGTCCGGCGCCCCGCCAGGTCTCCGAGCGGCGCGACGGCCATCGCACCGATGGCGATGCCGAACTGGGCCGCGGAGAGCGCGAGCGAGAAGTGCGGGGGGCTGAGCGACCACTCGTGCGAGACGAGCGGCACGGCGAGCGCCATCACCTGCACGTCGTAGCCGTCGACGAACATGATGAGCGCGCTCAGCACCGCGACGAGCACCAGCAGTGCAGAGATCGCCCGCTCGTCGAGCAGACGCGACAGATCGATGGCGCTCGGAGCGCTCGCGGCCATGGGACCCCCTCGATGATGCGAAGGGGCCGAGTCTACCGGGACTGCGGCGAAGACACACGCCGCCGTCGCGGCCGCTCGGGCCGCGCGCCTATCGATCCGGCCCGCGCAGGCGCGTCCCGACGATGGCGGCGAGCAGCGCGCCGAGGAGCATCACGAGTCCCAGCAGGACGAGCGCGGGACCCGAGTCGCCGTTGCGGCTCGCCCAGCCGACGGCCTGCGGTCCGAGATAGCCCGCGAGATTGCCGAGCGAGTTGATCACGGCGATGCCGGCCGCGAGCGCGGTGCCGGATAGGAGCGCGCTCGGGAAGGTCCAGAAGACCGGCAGCGCGCCGTAAATGCCCATCGCCGCGACACAGAGACTTGCGATCAGCGCGGCGAGCGAGTGAGCGTGGCCCGCCGCAACGAAGCCCAAGAATCCGAGCAGCGCCGGCAGGATGAGATGTCCGACGCGCTCGCGCCGCCGATCCGAGCGGCGCGCCCACCACACCATGAAGAGCGTGCCGCACAGAGGCGGGCAGGCCGCGATCCAGCCGATGTGCGTCAATCCGACGCCGAACCTGCCGATGAGGGTCGGAAGCCAGAATCCGAGCCCGTAGAGCCCGAGCACGACGCAGAAATAGATGAGCGAGAGGATCCACACGGCCGGGTGCGCGAACACGGCCCGCCACGAGGGTCGGCTGAGACGCGCGACGGCGGCTCGCTCGCGCGCGAGCCTCGCAAGGAGCCAGTCGCGCTGCGCGGGCGCGAGCCACCTCGCCTCGCGCGGCGTGTCCGGCAGGATCGAGAGGCAGAGCAGCCCGAGCGCCACGGCGGGCAGGCCCTCGAGGAGCAGCAACCACTGCCAGCCCTGCAGCGCGAGCGGGCCGCGAGCCCCGTGCGGAGCGCCGATGGCGAGCAGCGCGCCGGAGACCGGGCTGCCGATCACGCTCGCGAGGGGCACCGCGACCATGAACAGGCCAACGACTCTCGCGCGCTCGGCGGCGGGGAACCAGTAGGTGAGATAAAGGAGAATGCCGGGAAAGAACCCCGCTTCGGCGAGACCCAGCACGAAGCGCATGGCGATGAACTCCCCGGGCCCGGAGACGAACGCCGTCGCCGCGGACACCAAGCCCCAGGTGACGAGGATGCGCGCGATCCAGCGCCGCGCACCGACCCTCGCGAGGATCAGGTTGGAGGGCACCTCGAACAGGAAGTAACCGACGAAGAACACGCCCGCCGCGAAGGCGTACGCGGCCTCGCTGATGCCGATCGCCGGGTCCATGGTGAGCTTCGCAAAGCTGATGTTGACCCGATCGAGGAAGCTCGCGATGTAGAGCAGGCCGAGCCAGGGCAGCAGCCGCCAGCGGATGCGACTCAGCGCGCGCTCGGCGAGCTCGGCGTCGATGCCGAGGGCGGCATCGGGCAACGGGGCGGAATCGTCCATCGGAGCGGATCTGCCGGAGTCCACGGTCATTGTATCGCCCGAGGGTCGTGGAATTTGCGTATTCCCGGCGAGCATCCCCTCGGGATAGATAGTCGCCACACCGGTCGTTTGCGCTGGTCGGCACCACGCCGAGGAGCTTCAGAAAATGTACCCCCGCATCCTGGTCGCGATCGATGGAAGCGAGGCGGCACGCACGGCGCTCGGGGAAGCCATCCGTCTCGCCCGCACGCTCGGCAGCCGCGTCCGGCTGCTGCACGTCGTCAACCGGGCAGCCTGGGTCCCGCCGGATGCCGACCCGAGCGTGCTGCAGCACGTCATCGATGATCTGCGCGGCACCGGTGAGAGCCTCCTTCACGAGGCGACGAGCGCGGCGCGCGCGGCGAGCATCGAGGTGGACTCACGCCTGATCGAGGCCCTCGGCGCCCCCGCCGGCGAGGTCATCGTCCGGGAAGCCGCATCCTGGCCGGCCTCCTTGATCGTCTGCGGCACCCACGGCCATCGCGGACTGCGCCGGCTGTTGATGGGCAGCGACGCGGAGCTCATCGTGCGGCACTGTCCCGTCCCGGTTCTGCTGGTTCACGCCGCCTCCACGCGGGTCTCGGCCGCGAGCGGGACCGAGCAGTGAAGCTGCCCCTGCAGATCACCTTCCGCAACCTCGACCCCTCGGCGGCGATGCAGGCGCGCATCCGCACGCTCGTCGAGCGGCTCGAGAGATTCAGCGGGCGCATCACGAGCTGCCGCGTGGTCGTCGAATCCTCCGCGCATCGCCACCGCCAGGGCGCGCTCTTTCAGGTGCGGGTCGCGATCGCCGTCCCCCGCGGAGAGATCTCGATCGGCGCGACTCACCGGCTCGACCGCGCGCACGAGGACCCGTACGTCGCGCTCCGCGACGCCTTCGATGCCGCGCGCCGCAAGCTCGAGGACTACGAGCGCAGGCGCCGGCGCAGGTTGAGCCGTCAGGCCGATTCCTCGCGCGGCTGACGCGTGACGAGGGCCGCGACCCCTGCGAGCCGCGCGGCAAGGTGCGCGAGCAGATCATCGACCGAGACGAGCCCGATCGGGGTTCCGTTCGCCGTCGCGACCGGAGCGCGACGGACCCCGCGCGCGCGCAGATGCTCGATGGCCCCGTCGATCGACTCGCGCTCGTCGAGCACGAGCGGGTGGGCCGTCATGGCCTCCCCGGCGCTCACGCGCGAGAGATCGGCCGTCCGCTCGAGCTGCGCGCGCACGATATCCCGGTCGGTGATGATCCCCACCACGCGGGCGTGCGAAGCCCCGCTCGCGGTCACGACGACGGCCCCGACGTGCTCGGCGCTCATCCGCAACGCCACTTCCGAGAGCGGCGCGCCGGTCGAGACGGTGATCACGCGACGCGCACACAGATCCCCGAGATTCATGAGCCGACTCCGCACTGCATGGGCTTCGCGCGCATTCCGACAGGCTTCGCGCGGCATCGCAATGCGTACCAATGCGGATGGGCGCGGGGCGGCGCCTCGCGTGATGATGCGAGCGGCGCCGAGTCGGCCGCCGACCGGCCCGAACGGGAGCTCGCCCCATGAAACTCGCAGAGCTGTGCAGTCGCGATATCCGCCTCGCCTACCGGAGCCAGGCCCTCGTCGAGGCGGCGCGCGAGATGCTCGCCGCTCACGTCGGCGCGCTCGTCGTCGTCGAGCGAGGCGATACCGTGCGCAGACCCATCGGCATCCTCACCGATCGGGACATCGTCCGCGGACAGCTCCGGCGCACCTCGGACCTCTTCTGCCTGACGGTCGGGGACGTGATGACGCCGAACCCGCTCGCGCTGCCCGCCGACCTCGAGGTGAGCGCATCGATCGAGGCCCTGGGCGCGCGGGGCGTGCGCCGTGCCCCGGTGCTCGATGGCACGGGCGCGGTGATCGGCATCGTCACCCTCGATGATCTCGTGCCGGCGCTCGCGGAGGAGCTCCGCTCCATCGCGGGCCTGATGGGCGCGCAAGCGCGGCACGAGCGCCGCTCACGGGCGCCGTAGCTCGCCGTCACCGCCGCAAGGAGCTGCGGCGCCGGCCGGCCGCAGGTCGCAGGTGAGCTTGCAGAGCCCACCGTCCTGCCGCTCGATTCGAAACCCCGACTCGGCGGCGAGCCGCAGCATGCGCTCGTTGGCGCTCAGCGTCTCGCCCGTCATCCGTTGCGTGCCGCGCGCGCGGCAGTAGCGGATTAGCTTATCGAGGAGCAGGGCCCCGAGTCCGCGACCCTTCAGGTCCGAGCGGACGAGCACGGCGAATTCCGCCTCCAGATTCTCCGGATCGGTCGAGGCCCGGGCCACCCCGAGCGTCTCCCCGCGCGCTTCCTTCCCCGGGGCGACGGCGATGAACGCCATCTCCCGCTCGTAGTCGATCTGCGTGAGGTGAGCGAGCTCGCGCGGCGGCACCTCGCGCAAGGACGCGAGGAACCTCATGCGCAGGTCCTCGGGGCTGATCCGCGCGAGAAAGGCCCGGTGCTGATCGAAGTCCTCGGGGCGAATGGGCCGCAGGAGAATCGCCTGGCCGCAGAGCTCGGTCCGCTCCTCGAGCTCGCTCGGGTAAGGCCGGATCGCGAAGCGCTCCGTGCCGGCGAGCGCGGCCGGCTCGATGCGGATGCGGGCATCGAGCGCGAGCACCCCTTGCGAGTCCGCGAGCAGCGGATTGATGTCGAGCTCGACGACCTCCGGCAGGTCGGCGACGAGCTGGGAGAGGCTCACCAGGGCCTCATCGAGGGCGGCGAGGTCCGCGGCGGGATGGTCGCGATAGCCGGCGAGCAGGCGCGATACGCGGGTCCGGCCCACCAGGTCGCGCGCGAGCGTCGCGTTGAGCGGCGGCAGCGCGAGCGCCCGGTCCGCGACCACCTCGACGGAGGTGCCGCCCGCGCCGAACACGATCGTCGGCCCGAACGTCGGATCGACCGCCACGCCGGCGATGAGCTCGTGCGCGCCGCCGCGACGAACCATCCTCTGCACGGTGAAGCCCTCGATCCGGGCCTGCGGCGCGAGCGCGCGACACCGGGCGAGCATGGCGCCCGCGGCCCGCTCGAGCTCCTGCGGCGATTCGAGGTCGAGCGCGACGCCGCCCACGTCGGACTTGTGAGTGAGGTCGGGCGAGAGGATCTTGAGCGCGACCGGGTAGCCGAGGCCTTGCGCCGCGGCGGCGAGCTCCGAGAGACCGCGCGCGATGTGCGTCTCGACCACCGGCACGCCGTAAGCGGCGAGGACCTCCTTCGCCTCGGGCTCGGTGAGCACCGAGCGGCCCTCCCGCAGCACCCCGGTGAGGATCGAGCGCGCGGCCTGCACGTCACGCGAGAGCTCCTTCGGGACCGAGGCGGGCGCCTCGAGCAGCAGCGCCTGGCCTTCGTGGTAGCGCGCCACGTGGAGAAACGCTCCGACGGCCTCCTCCGGGGTGGAATACTCCGGCACGTCCGCCGCACCGGGCGGCGGAACGCCGGTTGGCGCATCGCCGGCCGGCGGATCGGAGGCGAGCTCGCGCCCCATCCAGCACGCGAGGACCGGGCGGCGAGCCCGGGAGAGGACCGGCAGACAGGCATCGGCCACCTCCGCCACCGACGCGACGGCCGTCGGCGCGTGAATCACGAGCACGGCGTCGATCGCAGGATCCTCGAGCACCGGACCGAGCGCGGCGAGGTATCGCTCGGGGCGCGCATCCCCGCCGATATCGAGCGGATTCGCGTGCGACCACGCGGGCGGCAGGACCGAATCGAGCTTGCGCAGGGTCTCGGCCCCGAGCTCGGCGAGCGTGCCGCCCCGTCCGATCAGGGCGTCGGTCGCCATCACGCCCGGCCCGCCCCCGTTTGCCACGATGGCGAGTCGTGGGCCCGCGTACGGCTTGACGCGGGCGAGGATCTCCGCGGCATCGAACAGGTCCCGCGTGGTGTCGACCCGCAAGATCCCCGCGCGCCGGAACGCCGCCTGGTACACCGCATCCGCTCCCGCGAGCGCGCCGCTGTGCGAGCGCGCCGCGCGGGCGGATGCGCCCGTGCGGCCCGCCTTCACGACGATCACGGGCTTCGCGCGCGCCGCGACTCGCGCGGCGGACATGAACTTGCGCGCCCCCGTGACCGACTCGATGTAGAGGAGGATCGCGCGAGTCGCCCCGTCGCGGGCGAGATAGTCGAGCAGATCCCCGAAGTCCACGTCCGCGGCGTTGCCGAGCGAGACGAAGTGCGAGAACCCGATTCCCCGCGACTGAGCCCAGTCGAGCATGGCCGTCGTGAGCGCGCCCGATTGGGCGACGAAGGCGAGAGTGCCGCGCAGGGCGCCGATGTGCGCGAAGCTCGCATTGAGGCCGATGCCCGGCACGAGGAGCCCAATGCAGTTCGGGCCGAGGATGCGGAGCGTGTACGGGCGCGCCGCCTCGAGCATCGCGCTCGCGAGGGTTCCTGCGCCGGTCCTCTCCTCGAGGCCCGAGCTGATCACGATCGCCGCGCGCGTGCCGTGCGCGCCGAGCTCGCCGATGAGCGCGGGAATGCCCGCCGCCGGCGTGCAGACGACCGCGAGCTCCGGCGCCCCCGGCAGCTCGGCGACGCTGCGGTAGGCGCGCCGGCCGGCAACCGTCGCGTGCCGCAGGTTGACCGGCCAGATGGGCCCCGCGAAGCCTCCGCCGAGGAGGTTCCGCATCACGGTCGCCCCGACGCCGTGCGGACGGTCGGAGGCCCCGATGAGCGCGACCGAGCGCGGACTCAGCAGGTGCTCGAGGTTGCGGCGGCTCATACCGTGCGCATTCTACCGGCGCCGGGCGCGCCCCCTGAATGCGCACAACCCCTGATCGAGGCCCCCGCGTGCTCCGCGGCGCCCTACGCACATGTTCGTATCCTCCGCGGCCGCCCGCGCTGCCAACATGACCTGCGTCGAGCCGCCTTGCCGCTCGCACGAGAGATCGCCCGGACCGACGAGCCTCACATGCCCCTCGCGCTGGAAAGCGGGATCCTCCGGATCGCCTACAAGCTGCTCGTCAACGATCGCGCGAAGTTCGCGGCGCTGCTCGTCGGGATCACCTTCGCCGTGTTCCTGATGATCGAGATGACCTCGCTCTTCGCCGGCATCCTGCTGCGCTCCTCGGCGACGGTCATCAACATCGGCGCATCGATCTGGGTGATGGACCCGTCCGTGCAGACCGTCGCCAACACGATTCCCCTGCCGAACTCCGTGCTCGATGAGGTGCGCAGCCTGCCGGGCGTCAAGTACGCCGTGCCGCTTTACTCCGGCAGCGCGCTGCTCAGGCTCCGCGACGGCACCTACCAGGCGGCGAACATCGTCGGCATCGACGACACGAGCCTCGTCGGCAGCCCGCAGATGATCTCCGGAAACATCGAGGACATCTTTGCCGAGAACGCCTTCATCGCCATCGAGGACTCCGAGTTCTACAAGCTCGAGAGCCCGCACATCGGCACCGAGTTCGAGCTCAACGACCATCGCGGCAAGATCGTCGGGCTCGCGCGCGTCGCCTCGAGCTCCCTGTTCGGCATCCCGACGCTCTACACGACCTACTACCGGGCGCTGCAGTACCTCCCGAACACGCGGTTCACCATCTCGTACATCCTCGTCGAGCCGAAGACGCCGGCCGCCGTCGCGGCGATCAAGGCGCACATCGCCTCCGACGGCTACCTCGCCCTCACCAAGGACGAGTTCATGAGCAAAATCTCGAAGTTCTACATGTACCAGACGGGCATCGGCACCAACATGCTGCTCATGACGCTCATCAGCTTCATCGTCGGCCTGTCGATCTCCGGGCAGACCTTCTACACCTTCATTCTCGAGAACATCGATCGGTTCGGCGCCCTGAAGGCGATCGGCGCCAAGGCGCGCGAGCTCATCTCGATGATCCTGTTCCAGGCGACCTTCGTCGCCTTCACGGGGTACGGCTTCGGCGTCGGCCTCTGCGCCCTCATCATCTGGCTCGCGCGCGCGCACCTGCCCGATTACGCCGCCATGATCACCTTCTCGAACCTCGCGCTCGCCTTCGCGATGGTGGTCATCATCGCGGCCTTCTCGAGCTACTTCGGCATCCGCCGCGTGCTGCTCATCGAGCCCTTCGACATCTTCCGAGGCTGACCATGGCGGCGATCGAGGCGACGGGGATCAACAAGTGGTTCGGCGCGGGCGAGGCCCGCACGCATGCCGTCAAGGAGGTGAACTTCGAGGCGCGCTTCGGCGAGATGCTCTACGTCGTCGGCCCCTCGGGAAGCGGCAAGACGACCATGCTCAGCATGATCTCGGGGATCCTGCGCCCGGACTCGGGCAGCGTGCGGATCGAAGGCACGGACATCTGGGGCCTCTCGGCCGACGCGCTCGCCGACTTTCGCCTGCACAAGATCGGCTTCGTCTTCCAGGACTATCACCTCTTCCCGCGCCTCTCGACGGCCGAGAACGTCGCGATCCCGCTCATCCTGCAGAACCGCGACTGGGACGAGTCGATCGCCGAGGCGGAGCGCGACCTCGAGGTGGTCGGGCTGAAGAATCGCGCGCGCCTGCCGCCGGTCAAGCTGAGCGGCGGCGAGCAGCAGCGTGTCGCCATCGCGCGCGCGATCATCAGCCGTCCGGAGGTGATGATCTTCGATGAGCCGACCGCCTCGCTCGACGGAGACACCGGCCGGAACATCGTGCAGTTCGTGCGCGAGCACCTGCTCTCCGACAAGCGCTGCATCGTCATCGTCACGCACGACAGCCGCATCTACGAGTTCGCCGACCGGATCTTGAAGATGGAGGACGGCAAGGTGATGGGAGTCGAGCGGAGCGACCTCGATGCGCAATAGGCTCGTCTTCATCGCCTCGGGGGTCGGGCTCGCGCTCGCGCTCGTGAGCGCCTTCCTCTTCAGCCGCCAGCCGAAGGCTCAGCCGCCGGTCTTCACCCCGACCGCCAATCCGTATCCGCGGGGCATCTACTGCGAGGGGATGATCGAGAGCGATCAGGCGCAAGGGGAGAACATCAACATCTACCCCGAGGTCGCAGGACCGATCACGCAGGTCCTGGTGGCCGAGGGTAAGGTGGTGCACCGGGGCGATCCGCTCCTTGCGATCGATGATTCCGTCCAGCGCGCGACGACCGAGCAGCTGAGCGCGCAGGCGCAGGCCGCCCTCGCGACGCTGCACGAGCTCAAGGCCGAGCCGCGGCCCGAGACGCTCGCGGTCTCCGCGGCGCAGGTGGACAACGCGCGCGCGACCCTCAAGAACGCCCGCGACCAGCTCGCGAAGGAGCAGCGGTCGTTCGCGATGGACCCCGAATCGGTGAGCCGGAACGACCTCGACAACGCGATCAACGCCGAGCGGATCGCCGCGACCAATCTCGAGGTGGTCGAGAAGCAGTACCAGCTCACCAAGGCGGGCGCCTGGATCTACGACATCGAGAGCGAGGAGCGGACCTACGCCTCGCTCGAGCAGTCCTACCTCGCGGCCGCGGCGCTGCTCGCGAAGTACACCCTGCGCGCTCCGGCGGATGGCGTGGTGCTCGCCGTGCAGGCCACCGCCGGGAGCTACGTCTCGGCGCAGGGCGCCTACGACTCCTACACGCAGGGTTTCGATCCGCTCATCGTCATGGGCCAGCCCCAAGGCAGCCTCGAGGTGCGGGCGTACATCGATGAGATCCTCATCCACGAGATGCCGGATCCCTCGAGAATTCAAGCGCAGATGTTCATCCGCGGCACCGACGAGCATGTGCCGCTCGAGTTTGTGCGCCTGCAGCCGTACATCTCCCCGAAGATCGAGCTCTCCGACGAGCGCCAGGAGCTCGTGGACGTGCGGGTGCTGCCGGTGATCTTCCGGTTCGAGAATCCTCGCGCCCTTCATCTTTATCCCGGGCAGCTGGTCGATGTGTACGTCAAGTCCGAATGACCGGCGTCCGATCGGGGCGGCGTGCCTCGCCGCGGTACTCGCGTGCGGCGCAGGCGGCTGCGCCGTGGGGCCCGACTTTCACCGTCCGGCCGCCCCAGCCGTGACGCACTACGGCCGCGGGGCCGACCCGGTGCAGACCGAACGTGCCGAAGGGGTGATTCAGCGCTTCACGCCGGGGGCGGACGTCGCAGGCGACTGGTGGCGGCTCTTCGACTCGACGCGGCTGCAGGGCCTCGTCGATGAGGCACTCGCGAACAACCCGGGCCTTGCGGCCGCGCAGGCGAGCCTCCGGGCGAGCGCGGACGACCTCAGAGCCGGGTACGGCATCTTCTATCCCCAGGTCCGGGCCGACGCCGCGGCGACGCGCGAGCGGCTCTCGCTCGCCGAGCTCGGCGAGAGCGCGCGCTCGAGCGTCTTCAACCTGTTCACGCTTTCCGCCTCGGCGAGCTATGCGCTCGATCTGTTCGGCGGCGAGCGCCGGCAACTCGAGGGACTCGCCGCCGAGGTGGACGTGCAGCGCGCCACCGCGCACGCGACCTACCTCACGCTGCTCGCGAACCTCGTGAACACGGTCGTCGCCCGGGCGGCCTACCACGCGGAGATCGACGCGACCCGCGAGCTCATCCGCCTGCAGGGCGAGCAGGTGAGGCTCGCCAAAGTGCAGTACCGGGCGGGCACGGTGCCCTACTCCGATGTGCTGTCGCTCGAAAGTGGGCTGGCATCGAGCGAGGCGACCCTCCCACCGCTGCAGCAGCAGCTCGCGCAGAGCGAGGTGCTGCTCGCGACGCTCGCCGGCCACGTTCCCGCCGATGGGGCCGCGCCGGAGATCGAGCTCCCGGACTTGCGGCTGCCGGCCGACCTGCCCGTGAGCCTGCCCGCGGACCTGGTGCGCCAGCGTCCGGACATCCTGGTCGCGGAGGCGACGGCCCACGCGGCGAGCGCCAACGTCGGAGTCGCGACCGCCGCGCTGTTGCCGAGCGTGACGCTGACCGGCGCTTACTCGGCGAACGGCAACGCGGCGAGCCGCCTCTTCGCCTCGAGCGGCAAGGCCTGGAGCTTCGGAGCCGACGTGGGGACGCCGCTCTTCGAGGGCGGCACGCTGTGGCTCAACCGCAAGGCCGCCATCGAGCGCTATGACGCGGCGCTCGCCCTTTATCGCGAGACCGTGCTCGCGGCGTTCGGGCAGGTCGCCGACGCGCTGGCAGCGCTCGATCACGACGCCGCCGCCCTGCGCGCCGAGGACGAAGCGCTCGATGCGGCGCGGCAGGCGCTGCATCTCACCGAGACCCAGTACCAGGCGGGCCTCGCCACCTATCTCGACGTGCTCAACGCCGACGCACAGTACCACCAAGCGGCGATCGACGAGCTGCAGGCGCTCGCCGTGCGGTACCAGGACACCGTGGCGCTCTATGTCGCGCTCGGCGGTGGCTGGTGGAACGACCGATCTCACACCGGAGGACTGCCATGAAAGCTCTTGTCTATCTCGGGCCCGGCAAGCGCGCCCTCGCGGAGCGCCCCAAGCCCGCCGTCGAGCTGCCGACCGATGCGGTCGTGAGGATCAACAAGACGACCATCTGCGGAACCGATCTGCACATCTTGAAGGGCGACGTGCCGACCGTCGCGACGGGCCGAATCCTCGGGCACGAGGGCGTCGGCACCGTCGAGGAGGTCGGCTCGGCGGTATCCCACTTCAAGCCCGGCGATGCGGTGCTCGTCTCCTGCATCACGTCTTGCGGAAAATGCGAGAACTGCCGCCGGGGCCTCAATTCCCATTGCATCCAGGGCGGCTGGATCCTCGGCAACACGATCGACGGCACTCAGGCCGAGTTCGTGCGCATTCCCTGGGCCGACACGAGCCTCTACCGGCTGCCGCAGGCGGCCGACCACGAGCCGTTCGTGATGCTGAGCGACATCTTTCCGACCGGGTACGAGTGCGGCGTGCTAAACGGCAGGATCTCCCCCGGCGCCTCGGTCGCGATCGTCGGCGCGGGCCCGATCGGGCTCGCGACGCTGCTCACGGCGCAGTTCTACGCGCCCGCGGAGATCATCGTGGTGGACGTGGACGATCATCGTCTCGGGATCGCGAAGCGGCTCGGGGCCACCCAGACCGTCAACAGCCGCGACGGCCGGGCGGCCGAGCGGATCTTGGACCTGAGCGGAGGACGCGGCGTCGATGCGGCGATCGAGGCGGTCGGCGTTCCCGAGACCTTCGATCTGTGCCAGTCGATCGTCGCGCCGGCGGGAGTGATCGCCAACATCGGCGTCCACGGCAAGAGCGTCGAGCTGCACCTCGAGAGGCTCTGGTCGCAGAACGTGACGCTCACCACTCGGCTGGTCGATACGGTGAGCACGCCGCTCCTCCTGAAGACCGTGCTCTCGGGCCGGCTGCAGCCCCTCGCGCTCGTCACGCACCACTTCACGCTCACCGACATCGCGAGGGCGTACGACACCTTCGCGCATGCGGCCGAGAGCCGCGCGCTGAAGGTCGTGATCTCGAGCAGCCACGGCTGAGCTCGCCGCTCGGCAGGGGTTAGGCACTTATCCGTATTCCGAGCGCACGCGGGCGGTGCAAGCATGCTCGTGAGGGTTGATGGGGGACGCGACGATGGAACATCGCTGGGGAGAGCGCATCTCGGTCTATGTGCCGGTCCGGCTCGACGCACGGCCGAGGGCCCTCGCTCCGGGATGCATTCGCAATGCGAGCCTGAGCGGCGCGTACATCGAGACGAGCGCGCGTCTGCCTCCCGGAACGCTCCTCGCGGTGGAGCTCGAGCGGCTGCGGCTCGAGAGCCACGAGCGCTGCGGCCTTCGCGCCTGCCTTGTTCGGCAGGACGCGCGCGGCATCGCGGTGGAGTGGTCCGAGTTCGCACCCGGGTTGATCCGGGCGCTCCTGGCCCGCGCGCCCTCGCGCTCGCTCGAATTCGCTCCACCGGCGCGTCCCCGGCTCCTCAGGGCCGGGGCGCTCGAACCTCCGAGCGCCCCTTGACGTGCACCACGTTGCACCGCTCGGCTCACGCCGTGCCGCAAGGCGCTGAGTGAGCGGTGGCTGGAGAGCTGCGATGCCCGCCCAAGCACGCTACGTCCGCACCTTCGGCGAGATCGGCATCGAGGATGTCCGGCTCGTCGGCGGCAAGAACGCCTCGCTCGGCGAGATGTACCGGCGGCTCGCGCCGCAGGGCGTCAGGATTCCGAACGGATTTGCGATCACGGCGGAGGCGTACCGCGATGTGCTCGACCGCGCGAGAGCCTGGGATGCGCTGCACGAGACGCTCGACGGCCTGAAAGGCGACGACATGGAGGATCTCGCCCGCCGCGGGCATCGGGCCCGGGAGATCGTCTACGGCGCACCGCTCCCGGATGATCTGAGAGGCGAGATTCTCGAGGCCTACCACGCGCTCGGCGAGCAGTACGGACCCGAGCTCACCCTCGCGGTGCGCAGCTCCGCGACGGCCGAGGACCTGCCGACGGCGAGCTTCGCCGGGCAGCAGGAGACGTTCCTCAACGTCTGCGGCGACGAGCGGCTGCTCGATGCCTGCCGGCGGTGTTTCGCGAGCCTGTTCACCGACCGATCGATCCATTACCGGATCGACCAGGGCTTCGATCATTTCCGAGTCGCCCTCTCGATCGGCGTCATGAAGATGGTGCGCGCCGACCTCGCCGCGAGCGGCGTCCTGTTCACGCTCGACACCGAGACGGGCTTCCGCGACGTGGTCCTCGTGAGCGCGGCATACGGGCTCGGGGAGAACATCGTCCAGGGCGCGCTCGACCCGGATGAGTTCCTGGTGCACAAGCCGACCTTCGCGAGCGGATACCGGGCCGTCCTGCGGCGCACGCGCGGCAGCAAGAAGATCAAGATGATCTATGCGCAGGGGGGCACGCGCGAGGCGACGCGCAACGTGCCGACTCCTCAGGCGGATCGCGACCGCTACTGCCTGGACGATGCGGAGGTGCTGCAGCTCGCCGACTACGCCGTCAAGATCGAGCGGCACTACAGCGAGAAGGCCGGACACCTCGTGCCGATGGACATCGAGTGGGGGAAGGACGGTCTCGACCATCAGCTCTACGTGGTGCAGGCGAGGCCAGAGACGGTGGCCTCGCAACGGCGCGGCGCGCTGATCGAGGAGTTCTCGCTCAAGGGATCCGGGAGGACGCTCGCGAGCGGACACGCGGTGGGGGCGCGCATCGGCACCGGAGTCGTGCACGTCGTCGCGAGCGCGGCGCACCTCGCCGAGTTCAAGCCCGGCGAGGTGCTCGTGACCGACATCACGACGCCCGATTGGGAGCCGATCATGAAGCGCGCCGCGGCGATCGTCACGAATCGTGGCGGGAGGACCTGTCACGCCGCGATCGTCGCGCGGGAGTTCGGGATTCCGGCCGTCGTCGGCACCGAGAGCGCGACCGAGGTGCTGAAGACGGGCGATACCGTCACGGTGTCGTGCGTCGAAGGCGATATCGGCAAGATCTACGAGGGCGCCCTCCCGTTTGAGGTCCAGCGCACGGACGTCGCGAGCCTGTCACGCCCGCGCACGAAGATCATGGTGATCCTCGGCAATCCGGAGCTCGCGTTCCAGACGAGCTTCCTCCCGAACGACGGCGTCGGGCTTGCCCGGATCGAATTCATCATCGCGGAGTACATCAAGGCTCATCCGATGGCGCTGCTGCATCCGGAGCGAGTCGCGGACGAGGCCGAGCGCCGCGCCCTGCTGCAGCTCGCGCGGGATTATCCGCGGCCGGCGGAATTCTTCATCGAGCGCCTGGCGGAGGGCGTCGGGACGATCGCCGCCGCGTTCTATCCGAAGCCCGTCATCGTGCGCATGTCGGATTTCAAGACGAACGAGTACGCGGGACTGCTCGGGGGACGCTGGTTCGAGGCCCACGAGGAGAATCCCATGCTCGGCTTTCGCGGCGCATCGCGCTACACCCATCCCGCCTACGCCGAGGGCTTCGCGCTCGAGTGCGCGGCGATGAAGGCTGCGCGCGAGCGGATGGGGCTCACCAACATCAAGCTTATGATCCCGTTCTGCCGGCGCGTGGCGGAGGCGAGGGGCGTCGTGGCGCGCATGCAGGAGCTCGGACTCGAGCGCGGAGCGAACGGGCTCGAGATCTACGTGATGTGCGAGATCCCGAACAACGTGCTGCTCATCGATGAGTTCAGCCGCCTCTTCGACGGCTTCTCGATCGGATCCAACGACCTCACGCAGCTCACGCTCGGCGTCGACCGCGATTCGGCCATCGTCGCCTTCGACTTCGACGAGCGCGATCCGGGGGTGAAGCAGATGCTGCGGCTCGCGGTGGAGGGCTGCCGGCGCAACCGCCGCCACTCGGGCATCTGCGGGCAGGCGCCCTCGGATTACCCCGAGCTCGCGGAGTATCTCGTGCGGCTCGGGATCGACTCGATCAGCCTCAATCCGGATGCGCTGTACAAGACGCATCTGCGGGTGCTGGAGATCGAGCGCCAGCTCGCATCAGAGCCGCGGCCGCCTGCGGCAGGGCCTGTGGCTGCGGCAGCGCCTGCGGCTGCGGCGGCGCGCCGCTCGAGCGCCTGAGCAACTCATCGAGGGTCGCCCGCTCGACCACCTCCTGCCTGAGGAGCAGTCGAGCGAGCTCATCCAACGCCGAGCGTCGCTGGCTGAGCGTGCGCAGGACGCGCTCGTGGGCCTCGGCGAGGAGCCTCGAGACCTCCTCATCGATGAGGCGGGCCGTTCTCTCGCTGTAGGCCCCGCGGGTCGCAATCCGATCGGGGCCGCCGAGAAAGGCCTGCTGCGGGAGCTCGAAGGTGGCCTCGCCGAGACGCGCGCTCATGCCGTACTGCGCGACCATGTGCCGCGCCATGTCGGTCGCGCGCTGCAGATCGTTCTGCGCCCCGGTCGATACGTCCCCGTAGACGAGCTCCTCGGCGACGCGCCCGCCGAGGAGCACGTCCAGCCGGTCGAGAAGCTCGCTGCGCTTCAAGAGGTAGCGGTCCTCGGTCGGAAGCTGCTGCGTGAAGCCGAGCGCGGCGATCCCGCGCGGAATGATCGAGATCTTGCTCACGCGGTCGGCATGCGGGCGGGACTCGGCGATGAGCGCGTGACCCGCCTCGTGATACGCGACGGTCTCCTTCTCGAGCGGATTCATCACCCGGTTGCGCTTCTCGAGGCCGCCGACGACCCGATCGATGGCCTCCTCGAAGTCGCGCATCTCGACGGCGGGCTTGTCGAGCCGCGCCGCGTGCAAGGCCGCCTCGTTGACGATGTTCGCGAGGTCCGCCCCGACGAAGCCGGCCGTCTTGGCGGCGACCACCCCCAAACTCACGTCCGGGGCGAGCGTGACGCGACGCGCATGCACCTTGAGAATCTCCTCGCGGCCCTTCACGTCCGGACGATCGACCGCGACGTGGCGGTCGAAGCGCCCCGGCCGCAGGAGCGCCGGGTCGAGCGTCTCCGGACGGTTGGTCGCCGCCATGATGATGACGCCGTTTCGGGTGTCGAAGCCGTCCATCTGCACGAGCAGCTGGTTGAGCGTCTGCTCGCGCTCGTCGTGTCCGCCGATGCCGCTCAACCCGCGCGCCTTGCCGAGCGCATCGAGCTCGTCGATGAAGATGATGCACGGGGCGCGCTGCTCGGCCTGTGCGAACAGATCGCGCACCCGCGCCGCGCCGACGCCGACGAACATCTCGACGAACTCGGATCCGCTGATCGAGAGGAACGCCACTCCCGCCTCCCCGGCGACGGCCTTGGCGAGCAGGGTCTTGCCGGTCCCCGGCGCCCCGACGATGAGCACGCCCTTTGGAATCTTCCCACCGAGGCGGCGATAGCGCTCGGGGCTGCGCAGGAACTCGACGATCTCCATGAGCTCCGCCTTCGCCTCGTCGATCCCCGCCACGTCCGCGAAGTGCACGCCGGTCGCGGATTGCACGTAGACCTTCGCCTTGCTCTGGCCGACCGCCATCAGCGATCCGACCCCACCGCCGCCCACGCTCCGGCGCAGCACGAAGCTCCAGATCAGCACGAAGATCAGGGCCGGCAGCACCCACGAGAGCACCGTCGCGAGCCAGCGATTCTCGTTCGCGGCCGCGTAGCTCACCTTGGCCGCGTCGAGCTCGGCGGTGAGCCCCGGATCCTCCACTCGCCTCGCGATCACTCGATAGAGGGTCGGCTTGCCCGCCGGCCCTGCGACGGGCGCCGTCGCACCGAGCCCTTGCTGCTTGATGGCCTGCACGGTGCTCGCGCTCAGCAGGGACTGCGCGCCGGTGAGATCGACCGACGCCTCGATCGTATCGGTGCCGACGGTCACGTCCTCGATCTTGCCGGCAGCGAGCAACGCCTTGAAATCGCTGTAGGCGATCGTCGTGGCGGCCGGCACGGTGAAGCACCACTGGATGAGGAAGACAAGGCCGAGCGCAGCGAGCGCATACCAGAGCATCGCCTGCTTTTGACGCGCGTCCATGGCACGCAAGCCTAAGCCTGTGAGAGCCCGCTGCCCGTGCGGAGATGTACGTAGAGACGGCGCGCCTCAGCGGACGGGCGATCGGTAGAGCGGCGGCTTGACGAGCAGCACATCCGAGTCGAGCGTCTCGATGAGCTGCCCGGTGAGGGTGCCGACGAGCGCCGTCAACGCCTTTCGATGCGTGAGCGCGCCGAGCACGAGGAGGTCGTACGCATGCTGCTCGGCAAACTGTGGGATCGCCGCGGCGGGCTCGCCGACGACGACGAACAGCTCGGCCGGATGCACGTCCGCCTCAGCGGCGCTGCGGGCGAGCGCGGCTCGATCGGACTCGATCTCACGCGCTGCGACGTGGTCGCCGCGATGAGCGTAGACGACATCCCACGTGCCCGCGCAATCGGCCGCGAAACGGCCGGCCGCCCGCAGGATCGATCGGGTGAGGGCCGGAGCCTCGCCGCCGGCGATGTCGATGGCCGCCGCGACGGTGGGTCGCCTCTTCCAGGGCTGCCCACGCGTCAGCAGCAGCGGCACCGGACAGGTTCGCACGAGATCCCAGTCGCCCGCACCGAGTGCGCGCCCCGCGCCCCGGCCGCCCTCGCCCCGGCCGCGAACGACGAGATCCGCCGAGACCTGTTGCGCCTTGTGGACGATCCCCTCGTAGCCCGGACTCTCGCACGCGGCGTCCATCGCGACCGTCACGTCGTGAATCGCGAGGGATCTCCACAGCTGCTCGAGATACGCACGCGACTCGGCGATGCAGGCATCGCGCGCCCTCGCGAGCGCGCTCGCCTCGTACTGATGGCGCTGCACGTACGCGGATTCCGCATTACCGAGGAACAGCTCGAGGCGCGCGCCGAAGCAGCGCGCCAGGTCGACCGCCTTGGCGATCACCCGCTCAGGATTGCCGTCGCGCTCGATGGCGACGAGAATCGACTGGACCTGCCTCATCCGAGCTCCCGCCGACCGTGCTTCGCCGGCAGAGATACTCGCTCCACCCGTCTCCCGCATCCGCATTGCTACGGATCCGCCGCGGTGCGCAGTCACCCGAGAAGGTCGTGACCGCGATAGAGCTCCGCAATCACCGCCGCGAAGCGCGACTGCAGCGCCGGGCGCTTCGGCTTCAGGGTCGGAGTGATGAGGCCGGCATCGACCGTCCAAGGCTCGGTCGTGAGCCACACGGCGCGGGGTCTCGCGTAGGCCGGCAGGCCGCGGACCGCGTCGGCGATTCGCGCGAGCGCCCATTGGAGCGCGGCGGGCGATCGAAGGCTCGCAGGATCCCGGGCGTCGAGGCCGAGGCTGCCCGCCTGCCGCTCCCAGTGGCCGCGATTCAACACGCAGAGCGCCGCGAGGTAGGGGCGTCCCTCGCCGACCACCATGACCTGATCGAAGGCTGGATCTGCGAGCATCGCGGTCTCAAGATCGACCGCCGCGATCTTCTCGCCCGTAGAGGTGACGAGGATGTCCTTGATCCGGCCGCGGATGATGATCCGTCCCTCGAGGATCTGCGCTTGGTCGCCCGTGTGCAGCCATCCGTCCGCGTCCACCGTCTCCGCCGTCTCGCGGGCGCGGCCCCAGTAGCCCACCATGACGCTCGGGCCCCGGACGAGCAGCTCGTCGCGCTCCCCGATGCGCGCCTCCACCCCCGGAAGAGGCCGGCCGACGGTCTCCGGGTGATTGTCCACGAGCGTGTTGCAGGCGACGACCGGTGCGCTCTCGGTGAGTCCATAGCCCTGCAGCAGAGGGATGCCGAGGGCGAGGAGCGTTCGCGCCACCTCCGGCACGAGGGGCGCGCCGCCCGTCACGGCCGCACGCAATCGGCCGCCGAAGCGACCGCGAACGCGCTCGCCGACCCAGCGATCGAGCGGCGGCTCGAGACGTCTCAGTGAGTACGAGGCCCAGGCGCGCGCGCTCCGAGCCCGCGCGCTCCGAGCTCGCGCAAATCGAGCCCAGCCGCGGCGCACGGCGAGCGCAAAGAGCACCCGAGAGATCGGGTGGTGTTCCATTGACGCGTGGATTGCGGCATAGACCCGCTCGTAGATCCGCGGCACGGAGACGAGCACGGTCGGGCGGACCGTGCCGATGTCATCCATGAGGCGCGATACGGAGCGAGCGAACGCCACGCAGGCGCCCGCGGCGATCGGCAGGTAGTAGCCCGCCGTACGCTCGAGCGTGTGCGACAGAGGCAGAAAGGACAGAAACACGTCCGTCTCGAGCACGGGAATCGCGGCCAGGATCGCCTGCACGTTCGATACCACGTTCCGGTGCGAGAGCATCACGCCCTTCGGGCGCCCCGTGGTGCCGGAGGTGTACACGATCGCCGCGAGCGCGTCGGCGCCGGGAACCCCCTCCTCGCGGACGCGGTCGGAGCCCGTCGCCGCAGCGAGCCATTCGGCAAGGGGCCTCGCGCGTCCGGCTCCGTCGCCCGAGGTACCGAGGTAAATCACTCGCCGCAGCTCGGTAAGCGCCTTCGCGAGCGGCTCGAGCGTCCCCCAGCGTGCCGCCGAATCGATGAAGAGCACCGAGGCGCCGCTGTCCGCGAGCACGTACGACAGGCTCTCCGGGTTGTCGATCACGTGCATGGGCACGGGAACGAACCCGAGGGCGAGCGCGGCTTGATCCATCCATACGTGCTCGACGCTGTTCGGCACCAGGATCGCAATGCGCGCGCCGGCGGGCAGCCCCTCGGCGCGCAGCGCGCGCCTGTACTCGGCGACGTGCCGGTCCACGTCGGCCCACGAGTAGCGGACCCAGCGCCCGGAGGGTTGATCGAACTGTCGGTATGCCTCGGCCGCTGGCGCGAGCGCGATGCGCCTCCTCAAGAGCTCGGGCAGCGTTCCCTCGGTCATCCTGTTAGGACGGTGGTATGGGGGGATTGACCTGCGGCACATTCTCGACGGCCGGCGCTTGGCACGGTCGCTCCCCGCTGCGCTATGATCGGGCCGGTTCCGGCCATTTGTATTATGGAATGTCCGACGCTCACGCGCCCATGATTCCCGCGTCCGGGTTTCATCCGGATCGGCGCCGCTTTCTGCGTCGCGCCGCCGCGACCGTTGCGGCGCTCGCGCCAATCGGTGCCGCCTGGGGACGCGCCGCCGAGGAGCGCTCGCTCGCTTTTGTACACACCCACACGGGGGAGACCCTCTCGACGGTCTACTTCCAGGGCGGGAGCTATCGCCCGCCCGAGCTCGAGCGCGTGAACCACCTGCTGCGGGATTTCCGCACCGGCGACGTCCACCCGATCGACCCGAGCCTGCTCGACATTCTGTTCGAGCTCAGAACGCTCATGGACCAAGACCGGCCGTTCGAGGTGATCAGCGGCTACCGCTCGCCGAAGACGAACGCCTTCCTCCGCAGGGTCTCGAGCGGCGTCGCGGAGCACAGCCTGCACATGGCAGGCCGCGCGATCGACGTGCGCATGTCGGGCTATCCGACCCGCAGGATGCGCGAGCTCGCGCTCGGCATGCAGCGCGGCGGCGTTGGGTTCTATCCGACCTCCGACTTCGTGCACCTCGACAACGGCCGCGTGCGCTGGTGGTAGGCGCGCCACGCCGTCAGCTTGCGGCCGCAAGTCCGAGCAGACGCTCGAGCTTGCGGTCGTTTCCGTAGAGATCGTCGAAGAACAGCACGTCGCCCGATTCGGTCGCGAGGGCCGTGCCGTAGAGAATCATCACGCGGATGGGGGTCGCGAGGTCTACGCGCCGCGTCGATCCATCGTTCATCGCCGCCTCGATCCTCTCCCGCGTCCATCCCCCGGCCGTGTGGCGCAGCACATGCTCGGCAAGCGCGACGGGATCGCTCACGCGGATGCACCCGTGGCTGAACGCCCGGCGCGATTCGCTGAAGAGCCGATGCGCCGGGGTCCCGTGCAGATAGACATTGTAGCGATTCGGCAGGATGAACTTGATGAGGCCGAGGGCATTGTCCGGGCCCGGCTGCTGCCGGAGCCGCAGCCGTCCGGCGGCGAGCGCCTCGAGGTTCGCGGGCGTCGCGGCAAGCGGCCGGGCATCATCGAGCGCGCCCGCGGCGTCGGTCGGGCCCGCGACGATCTGCAGATGCTGCTCGGACAGGTAGCGGGGATTCGCGCGGATCGCGGGCAGCATCTCGCGGCGCACGATGCTGGCAGGCACGTCCCAGTACGGACGGAAGACGACGTAGCGCATATCGGCCGCAAAGACGGGCGTCCGCAGGCTCGGATAGCTCTTCCCGACGATCACGTCCATTTGCAGGATACTCGCCTTACGATCCTCGGTGGACTCGAACGCAAACAGGCGAAACTCAGGAACGTTGACGATGATGGGCGGCGTATCGAATGCCGGCAGCCAGCGCCACCGCTCGAGGGTGAGCTCGATCTGGCGCACCCGGTGCGGCATGGGGGTCGTCAGCGCCGCGTAGGTCGACTTGCCGACCACACCGTCCGCGGTGAGTCCATGGCGTGTCTGAAACCTCGCGATCGCGGCGGCGAGCGACGCGTCGATCGTGAGATCGGCTGCACCGCCCGAGTCGGTCGCCGGAAGATCGCCGACTGCGACGAGGAGCCTGCGCAATGCGGGCGCGCCGCCGTACGTGTCTCCGATCTTGAGCGGCCGTGCCGGCGCCGGCAGCCGCGTGAGGTCGGGTTGCTTGGCGAGCTCGCGGTAGCGCCGAAGCGCGACCTCGAGCAATCTGTAGTGATAGAACTGCGGCTCGATCCGCGCGAGCGCCGCGCGGACATCGCGTGTCGAGGCGAGCGCTTCGACGACCGCCGCCAGATCGAGGGGCCGGCGCTTGGCATCGAGCTCGAAACCCGCCTGCCGCGGATCGACACGGCCGAAATGCAAGTCCGCCACGAAGCGCAGGGCCGCCGCGGACACCTCCACGTCGAAGCGCGCCTCGCGAGCGGCTCGCTCGCCCTCGGCGTCACCTCGCGTCGCGGCCTGGCCTCGTGTCGCGGCCTCATCTCGCGTCGACAAAAGCGTCGCGATCGCCGGGCTCGCGTAATCCTCGGGCGCGAGGCCATAGGCGTCGGCAGCTCGCAACTGCGCAAGGAGCGCGAGGGCCTGCGGCGTAGCAGCGCTCCCATCGAGCCACAGCGGATGCGCGCCGGGACGATCGTAGATCGCCCGCAGCGCCTCCCGCCCGCCGTGCGCGTCCCGCAATCGCGGACAGGCGTCCGATGCGGCCCGCGGCCTAGCCGAGCGCCGCGATGCATCGCCGCACGCGGACGCGTCCACGTCCTTGACGGCCCTTGCAAGGGCCGCGCGAATACCGTCCGCATCGTCGGCACGCGCGCACACGGGGGCGCTGGTGCCGACGGAGACGATGATCGCGAATAGCGCGACGCCGAGATGCGCGATGCTGAGAAGCCGGACGCCGCGGACCGCCGCTCGCCCGCGGACCGCCGCTCGCCCGCGAACCGCCCCTCGCCTGCGGGCCGCCCCTCGCCTGCGAAGCGTCATCGAACCTGTTCCGAGATCCGACCCTTGCATGGCGGCATCGTCCACGGACGCTCCATCGTGGAGAATGCGCGGCACTGCCTAGCCGCCTGCGGAATACCCCTACCTTGGCGAGGGCGGGCCGAGGGCTCGACCGCTGAGGCGCGCGCGGCCGCACGGCGGTACGCACAACTCCCGATTTTGACCCGGCGGCCGCGAGCCTAACTTGCCGCATCAGTTCGCAGGCGAGGACGGGCTCAGCGATGAAGCGCATAGCGGTCCTGACGAGCGGCGGCGACGCGCCCGGGATGAACGCGGCCATCCGGGCCGTCGTTCGCACCGGCCTATCGCTGGGGCTCGAGGTGATCGGCGTGCGGCATGGCTATTCCGGGCTCATTGCGGGCGATTTCATCCCGCTCCGAGCGCGCGACGTGGGCGGGATCATCGAGCGGGGTGGGACGATGCTCGGCACCAGCCGCTGCGCGGCGTTTCTCACCGATGCCGGTCAGGAGACGGCCGTGCAGCAGCTTCGCGATCGCGATGTGTCCGGGCTCGTCATCATCGGCGGGAATGGCTCACAGGCGGGCGCACGGGCGCTCGCCCTGCGCGGCGTGGCCGTGGTCGGCGTCGCCTCGACGATCGACAACGACCTCGCCGGCTCCGACGTGACGATCGGAGTCACGACCGCGCTCGACATCGCGCTCGAGGCGATCGACCGCTTGCGCGTCACGGCATCCGCTCACGGGCGGGTGTTTCTGGTCGAGCTGATGGGGCGCGCATGCGGTTACCTCGCGCTGATCGCCGGAATCACGGGAGGCGCCGAGGCGATCGTGATCCCCGAGGTCGCACAGGACCCGGAAAGCATCGCGGCGACGGTTCGCGGGGCGTACGCGCGCGGCAAGAGCCACGCGATCGTGGTGATCGCCGAAGGCGCGGAGCGCAATGCCGACGCGCTGTCGCGCTACTTCACCGAGCATGCGGCGCGGCTCGGCTTCGAGCTGCGAGTGACGAAGCTCGGACACGTGCAACGCGGGGGCTCCCCCTGTGCGTTCGATCGGCTGCAGGCGACGCTACTCGGCGCGGCAGCCGTCGAGCACCTGCGGGCAGGTCGCCACGGCGTACTGCTCGGGATCGTCGCAGGGAAGGTCACGCCGACCGCGCTAAAAGACCTCGGCAATCGGGACAAGCCGCTCGATGCGAGCCTCCTGCATCTCGCTCGAGTCCTCACCGAATGACGGCGGCGCGGCGCATCGCAGGCGAGGATCGCCGATCACCCCACACCGAGGAGGGTCGAACATGTTGCTGAGAGATCTCTGCACGCCCGAGGTCGCCTGCTGCGGCCCCGAAACGACCGTGCTCGCGGCGGCGCGCCTCATGCGCCAGCGCCACGTGGGCGATCTCGTCGTGGTCGGCGATCCCGAGACGGACCCGGCCCCGCTCGGCATCGTCACCGACCGCGACCTCGTCGTCGAGGTGCTCGCCGAGGAGCGTAACCCCGCGGCCACCACGGTGCGTGAGGTCATGCGCAAGCCCGTCGCGATCGCCTCGAGCAGCGAGGACGCGGCGCAGGCCCTCGAGCGCATGAGGACGCACGGCGTGCGCCGCATCCCCGTGACCGGACCCGATGGAAAGCTCGCCGGCATCATCTCGCTCGACGATTTGCTCGTGCGGCTCGCAGCCGACGCCGGCATGCTCGTCGATGTGGTCGCTCGCGAGCGGAACCGCGAGCAGCGTACGCGGCGCTGACGCCGCTCGATTCGCTCAATCGTCCAATCGGAGAACACCGTCATGAAAGTCGGAAGAATCTGTCACCGCCGGCCCGTCACGGTCCGCGCCGAGGACGCACTCGCGACCGCCGCACGGGCGATGCGCGAACAGCACATCGGCTACCTCGTCGTGGTCGCGCCCGAGGCCTCGGGCGAGCGCGCGAGGCCCGTCGGCGTGCTCACCGACCGCGACATCGTCGTCACGGTCATCGCGAAGGAGGCGGACCCGCGTGCGCTCACGGCCGGCGACATCATGAACACGGAGCCGGTGACGGTGAGCGAGAACGACACGGTGGAGAACGCCCTGCAGCTCATGCGCCGCATGGGCATACGGCGGATGCCGGTCGTCGGCGCTGCCGGCGAGCTCATCGGGGTGCTGTCGCTCGATGATGTGATCGATGCGCTCGCCGCAGAGATCGCGAATGTTGCGGGGGCCATTCGCAACGAGCGTCAGATCGAGGGGACGCTGCGCCCGTAGCCGCCGGGCGGTCAACGGCCGCGCAGGCTCACGATGTACCTGGCGACGGCGCGGGTGTCCTCCGGTAGGAGCATCGGGTTCGGCATGCTCATCGGAATGCTTTTCACGTCCCAGTGGGTCGTCGCAATGAAGTGACGGAGGCTCCTCTCCGTCGTGCCCGGCCGATTGGCAACGTCGTAGAACGACGGTCCCGGCGTATCGAGGATCGGCGGATACTCCTGATCCTTCGCGACCACGTGACAGGCGGAGCAGATGATCCGAGCGATGTGCTCGCCGCGCGCCGTGACGGCAGACCGTGCGGGTTCCGCCGCGCTCGCCGGCGTGCTCGCCGCCGCGCTCGCGAACTGGCACAGAACGATTCCGAGGAGCGGGACGAGCCTCGCGTGCGAAGCATCCGGGACTCGTGTGTGGCGCTGTGGCATGAGCGGCTCCGCAAACGTGTGGCCCCCTGGCCGGAATGTCCCGCAATGTTGAGCGGCCCGCGCGGCGTTGAGGATAAGCACAGATACTTAGCCCTCGCGATCGCGATCGCCGATCGCGATCTCGACCGCGATGCCCATCGCCGGCCCGCGGCGTGACGATCGCCAGGGACCCGTGCGTCGATAGGTAGATTCGCGAATGGCGAGGCGCGCGGCGATTGCGGATGCTCCAAGCCGTAGGCTCGGTGCCACTTGGGGCGCACCCTTCACAGGAGGACCAATCATGAGTCTCGTTCGCTGGGATCCGTTCAGTGACTTCGATACGCTGTTCAACCGCGCGTGGCCGCGCACATCCGCGTCATGGCCCCGCATTGCCCTCGGCGATACCGGGGAGGCGAAGGTCGAGTGGGCGCCGTCCGCCGACATCAGCGAGACGGAGAAGGAGTATCTCGTTCGCGCCGAGCTCCCGGCCGTCAGGAAGGAGGACGTGAAGGTCACGGTCGACTCCGGGATGCTGAAGATCGAGGGCGAGCGCAGGCAGAGGAAGGAGGACAAGAACGAGAAGTTCCACCGCGTGGAGAGCTACTACGGCAGCTTCGTGCGGCAGTTCTCGCTGCCCGAGAACGTCGACGTGCACGGCATCCGCTGCGAGAGTCAGGATGGCGTGCTCACCGTGCACATTCCGAAGCGGACGATCGAGAAGCCGAAGCAAATCGAGATCAAGGTCCAGTAGCGCGTGAGGGGCGCGCCCGCGATCCGGCGGCGCGCCTGCGGTCCCGCGGCGTGCTCAGCGCTCCTGCGCCTCGAGCTGCCGGTTGATCCCGAGCGCGACCAGGGTGCAGATGGCGCCGAACAGCAGATAGGCGCCGGCCCAGATGATCCCGAGCCGGCTCGACAGAGCGAGCGCGACGAGCGGCGCAAAGGCGGCGCCGACGAGCCAGGCGAGATCGGAGGTGAGCGCGGAGGCCGTGTAGCGGTACCGCATCGCGAAACTCGAGGCGATGGCCCCCGAGCATTGCCCGAAGGAGAGCCCGAGGAGCGCAAAGCCGAGGAACATGAACAGTCCCTCGCCCACGTCACCGCCATTGAGCAGCTGCGGGGCGAATCCGCTGAACGCGGCGATCGCGGCGGCCGTCGCGACGAGCACCGTACGCCGGCTCGTGCGGTCCGCGAGCCAGCCGGACGCCAGGATCGCGACGATTCCGAGCACCGCGCCGGCCGTCTCGATGACGAGGAAGCGCGCCGGGCTCACGGGCGTGAACAGGAACACCCAGGAGAGCGGGAAGACCGTCACGGTGTGGAACATCGTGAGGCTCGCGAGCGGGGCGAACGCGCCGATCAGGATGTGGTGCCCCTCCGCGTGCAGCGTGCCGCGGACCGCCGAGGGCTGCAGCTCCCGGTTGCGGAACAACCGCGTGTACTCCGGCGCGACGGAGATGCGCAGGCGCGCGAAAAGCGCGACGACGTTGATCGCGAAGGCGACGAAGAACGGATAGCGCCAGCCCCACTCGAGGAAGTCGGCCGTCGAGAGCTCGCTCGCGAAGAACGCGAACAGCGCGCTCGCCACCATGAACCCGATCGGTGCTCCGAGCTGCGGGAGCATCGCGTACCAGCCGCGGCGCCGCTCCGGCGCGTGGATGGCGAGGAGCGAGGCGAGCCCGTCCCAGCTGCCTCCGAGGGCGAGGCCCTGCCCCGTCCTGAACAGCGTGAGGAGCACGACCGAGGCGGAGCCGACCTGCGCGTAGCCGGGAAGGAACGCGATCGCGACGGTCGAGCCGCCGAGCAGGAACAGCGCGACGATCAGCTTCAACCCGCGACCCCGCGCCCGCTCGAGCGCCGTGAAGAGGACTGTGCCGAAGGGACGAACGACGAACGCGATCGCGAACACGGCGAACGACAGCAGCGTTCCGCTGAGTGCGTCGGTGTAGGGAAACACGAGCTTCGGGAACACCATCACCGAGGCGATGGCGTAGACGAAGAAATCGAAGAACTCCGAGGCGCGCCCGATGACGACGCCGATCGCGATCTCGCCCGGACTCGCGTGCGCGCGGGCGCTCGCTCGCGAATCCGGCTCGAGGTTCGGGGCCGCCGTGTCGGTGCTCATGCGCTTCGACTCCTCCTTGGGAAGATCCACAGTATCAAGCAAAAACAATGCCGCCGCGATGCACCGTGCGAGCGCACGCGTGCAACTCTTTTGGGCATCGCTCAGGCTGCCTCGGCGCACCATCGCGTGGCACGACGCACCACGGCGGCCACGCGCACGGCGCCGCGCGCGCTCAGCGTCGCTTTGCTTATAACTTGCGCGGCGCGCGGCTGCGATTGGGCAAATTGTCCATTGTGCTCGCGGGCGCGTTGCGGCTAATCTGGATCATCATGAGAGAGCCCTCTGCCGTCGCACGGTATTTGAGACCGCTCCGATTCATCGCTTCGCTCGCGCTCCTCGCCACGCTCTCCGCGTGTCGCGCGGTCGTGCTGTCGCCGTCAGGCGACATCGCCGCGCGGCAGCGTGATTTGCTGGTGCAATCGACGTTGCTGATGCTGATCGTCATCCTGCCGGTGATGGCGCTCACCGTGCTGTTCGCCTGGCGCTACCGGCGCTCGAACACCGCCGCGCGCTACGAGCCCGAATGGGAGCACTCGATGCCGATCGAGCTCATCGTGTGGGCGGCGCCGCTCCTCATCGTGATCTGCCTCGGTGCACTCACATGGGTCGGCACGCACCTGCTCGATCCGTTTCGGCCGCTCGATCGGACCGAGCTGCGAGCGGTCGCGACGCAGGACGCCGGGCAATCCTTGCAGGTGGACGCAGTCGCGCTCGACTGGAAGTGGCTCTTCATCTACCCGCAGTACGGCATCGCGACGGTCAACGAGCTCGCCGCGCCGGTCGACCGGCCGATCGAGTT
>JASHTK010000067.1 GCA_030040575.1 Gammaproteobacteria bacterium | reverse complement strand
CCGGATACGGAACGAGTCCCCACGGTCCGAGCTCGTGGATCTCCTCGCCGTCCGTGCGAACCAACGCGACATCGACCATCCCATCGAGGACGGTTCCCGTCATGAGCCCGAGTGCCCAGACCGATCCCATCATCTGAGCCGAATGGCATCGCTCAGCGCGCGTTCGGCCGAACCATGACCTTGCATTGGGAGGTTCTCGCACGCAGTGCCTCGAACGCAGGTGGCAGCTCCGCGAGCGACACGGTGTCGGTCACCATCGCCTTCGCCGCCGAGCGTCCGCCATCGAGCGCATCGAGCGCCGCGCGATACTCTCCCATGGTGAAGAACGCCGACATGATGATGCGGACTTCCTTCGACACCGCCTGGAAAGGCACGAAGCTCTCGAGAGAGGTGCAAAGGCCGAGCATGACGATCGAGCCGCGCGAGCGGATGTGCTGCAGCGCGAGCGGGAGGATCCCCGGCCGTCCGACGCACTCGAACACCACATCCGGCGACTCCCCGAGCGAATCCTTCACGCGGCGGACGGCGTCCTCGTCGGCCGTCACGAAGGCGGTCGCGCCGACCTCGAGCGCCCGCTCGGCTTGCAGCGCGGTGAGGTCGGTCACCGCCACCCGCGTCGCGCCGAGGCGCCGGGACCAGTACGCGACGCCGAGGCCGATGGGCCCGGCGCCCATCACCATCACCCGCGCGCCGGGCGAGAGGCCCGCGAGCATCACGCCGTGCAGCGCAACGGCCAAGGGCTCGACGAGCGCTCCGTCCTCGTCCGAAGTGGTCCCCGGCAGCCGCAAACACTGCCGATCCTTGGCGACCGCGAGCTCCGCGTAGCCACCGCCCTGCAACAGCATCCGCTCGCACCTCGCCGGCTCGCCCGCGAGGCAGGCGGGACACTCTCCGCACCCGCGGACCGGAGCCACGGCGACTCGATCGCCGGCCTTGAAGCCGCGGGCGGAGCGCCCGACCTCGAGCACCTCGCCCGCGAACTCGTGGCCGAGCACCGTGCCCGGTCGCGCGCCCATCGCGGGCTCGTGGGTCATGTGCAGATCGCTGCCGCAGATTCCGCAACGACCGACGCGGATGAGAAGCTCGTCCTCCGCGGGACGCGGCTCGGGCACGTCCTCCACCGTTAGCGGCGCGCCAAAGCCGCGAAAGATCGCTGCCTTCATGCGCGAGCCACTACGCGAGCGCGTGCTTGAACAGGACCAGCATCTTTCCCCAGGCTCGCTCGGCCTGCGCGTGGTTGTACACGCGCGAATCGATCACGCACCATCCGTGCATCGCGCCCTTGTACACCTCGATGTCCGCATGCAGGTGGGCCTCGTGGAATGCCTTGCGCAGCACGGTCTTCGCCTGCGGCTGGCGCTGATCGTCGTTCGATGCGATCGCGATCACGAACTGCGCCCGCAGCTTCGGGACGAGCAGATGCGGGCTGTCGGGGGCGTCCGTCACCAGATTCGCGCCGTGAAAGGAGCAGCCCGCGCCGATGCGGTCGGGGAACTCCGCCGCCGTGCGGATCGTGAACGGCCCGCCCATGCAGTAGCCGATCGTCGCGAGCTTCCGCGTCTTGCTGACCGAAGGCTGGCTCTCGAGATACGGGATGTAGGCGTGAGCGTCGGTCACGATTCGCTCGGGGGTGAGGGAGCCCATGAGCGTCGTGAGCGCCTTGCGCGTTGCGGGGTCGGCGAAGTCCGGATTCGGCGCCGAGGTCGGCGCCTTCTGGATCCGGTAGAACGGGTTGACGACCAGCACCGAGTAGCCCGATTCGGCGAGCCTTCTCGCCATCTGCTCGAAGGCGGGGCGCAGGCCGAAGATGTCGGGCCACACCAGCACGCCCGGGTGGGCGCCCCGCGTCGGATGCACAAAGTAGGCGTCCGCGGTGCCGTCGGGCGTCATGATCTCGACGGGCGATCCGGTGACCTCCACCGCGCCGGCGACGGGAGGCAGAAGCGCCATCAGACCGGCGCCGGCCGTCAGCGCTCCGAACTGTCGTCGCGACAGGCCTCGCGAGCCCACTTCGTACTCGAGCATGTCGTCGAACGAGTCGTTGTCGCACATCATTCTTCTCCCGTGAACGAAGGGGTGAACGGATCCGCTTGGGGCGGCTCGGGCGCCCGACCGCGGAGCGAGTCTGGCCTCGACGCCGCGTGCGCGCAAGCGCCGCCCTGCGCCGCGACCCCGAGGCCCTGAGGCCCTGAGGCCCTGAGGCGCCGAGGCCCGTGATCCGGGCGGAAGTCCCTGGGGAGGTGATCCCCGGTGGGATGCGCCCTATGATGCGCTCCCCGGGGCCATGCCGCGCCGCGCAACGCTCGGAGGCCGGTCGATCGGTCGATCGGTTGATCGGTCGAGCCCGGCGAGTCGCTCGAGATCCGGATTCGTGGAGGAGAGACCATGCACCGCAGACTCGGACCACGACCCTCCCGCCGCTCGCGCACCTGGATCGCGCTCACAGCCGCCGCGGCCCTCGGTCCGGCGGCCGCCACGGCGAGCTGTGACGAGCGCTGCCTCGATGCGCTCGCAGACACCTACCTTCGAGCGCTCGTCGCCCACGACCCCTCGCAGCTCCCGACGACCCGGGACGTGCGCTTCACCGAGAACACGATCCCGCTTCCCCTCGGCGAGGGACTGTGGACGACGATGAGCGGACTGAAGGCTTACCGGCACGTCATTGCCGACCCGGACTCGGGGCAAGTCGGACTCTACGCGACGATCACGGAGAACGGCGTCGGCGCCTGGCTCGTTGCGCGATTGAAGCTGCGTGACGAGCGGGTCGCGGAGCTCGAGACACTCGTCGTGCGCGCGGGAGACATGGGCAGCTTCCTCAACACCGACGCGACGAGTGTGAGGCCCGGGTTTCTCGAGAGTGTGCCGCCGGCGCG
>JASHTK010000066.1 GCA_030040575.1 Gammaproteobacteria bacterium | reverse complement strand
GGATAGCCCTTGAGCGCCTGCATCGCCTCCTCGCTGATCGTCGCCGGCTCCATCTTCATCCGCCGGCAGAGCCGCGCGAGGATGGCCTCGGCGAGCACCGGGATGTCCTCGGGCCGCTCGCGGAGCGAGGCGACCCGCAGCTCGATCACGTTGATGCGGTAGAACAGGTCCTCGCGGAAGCGGCCCTCGGCGACGAGGTCGGCGAGGTTCTTGTGCGTCGCCGAGAGAATCCGCACGTCGACCGACTCCTCGCGCGACTCCCCGACCGGCCGCACCGTCTTCTCCTGGACGAGCCGCAGGAGCTTCACCTGCATGTGCAGCGGGAGGTCCGCGACCTCGTCGAGAAAGAGCGTTCCGCCCTCGGCGCTCTGCACGAGTCCCTTCTTGTCGGCGACGGCGCCGGTGAAGCTGCCGCGCTTGTGCCCGAAGAACTCGCTCTCCATGAGCTCGGTCGGGATCGCGCCGCAGTTGACCGGCACGAACGGCCCTTCCGAGCGCGCTCCGCTCTCGTGGATCAGCCGCGCGACGAGCTCCTTGCCCGTGCCGGACTCCCCGTAGATGTGAACCGGCGCCTGGCTCCTCGCCACGCGCCCGATCATCTCCCGCAGCTGCTGCACCACCGGCGAATCGCCGAGCAGGCGCGCGCCGCCGGCGATCCTCGCGGTCGCCTCCTCCGTCCGCGCGCCGAGCTTGATGGCGCTGCCGACGAGCTTGCGCAGCGCGCCGAGGTCGAGCGGCTTGGAGACAAAGTCGAACGCGCCGAGCTTCAGCGCGCGCACCGCCGACTGGACATTCCCATGCGCCGTGATCACGGCGACGGGAACGTCCGAGCGGTGCACCTGGATCCACTCGACGAGGTCGAGCCCGTCGCCGTCCGGCAGGCGCATGTCGGTGAGGCACAGGTCGAAGTGCTGCGCCTTGAGCAGCCGCTGCGCGGAAGCCACGTCCGCGGCGGTGCGCGTCTCGAGACGCATCCGGTTGAGCGTGAGGCTCACGAGCTCGAGCAGGTCCGGCTCGTCATCGACGATGAGAACGGCAGGGGGGCTCATGGCATCGGAAAACCCTGGATCTTTGTCATGTTAAGGGTGGGATTGCCGCTCGTCTGCGCGCTCCTTCACAGCACCCGGCGCGGGCGGGCGGGGAGAGGCCGCCCCGGCCGGCATGCTGCATGGCAACAAACGGCGCGCGGCACCCTAGCGCAGGTCCCAGCGCTGCGGATCCGCGAACACGAGGCGGAAGATGCTGCCGCCGCCCGGGCGCGGCTCGTAGAGCAGCGTGGCGCCGCTCGACTGCGCGAGCTCGCGCGCGAGGAACAGCCCGAGCCCGGTGCCGCCCCGCGCGCCGCTGAAGAACGGCTCGAAGATCCGCTCGAGGTTCTCCGGCGGCACGCCCGGCCCGCGGTCGCAGACCTCGAGGAACGGCCGCGCCGTCGCGGCGAGGCGGCCGAAGCGGACCTCGATCGCGCCGTCCGCGCGCGCGCGCGCGCCGTGCTTGATGGCGTTGTCGCAGAGGTTCCAGATCACCTGCCGCAGCTGCCCGGCGTCGGCGCGGACCTCGATCTCCTGCGCCCCGAAGGGGAGGCTCGCCTCCGCGGCACGCACGGTGAGCCGCTCGGCGGGCCACTGCATCGTCTCGCAGAACTCCTGGCGGAAGCCCTCGATCCAGCCGCCGAGGGCGAGCGTCTCGATGTGGGCCTCCCCGCGCCGCGAGAGCTGCAGCACGTTGTCGATGATGGCGCTCACGCGGGCGGCATTCGCGCGGATGATCTCGGTGAGCCGCTGATCCTCGGCGGCAAGCTGCGGGGACTCCGCGAGGAGCTGCCCCGCGTGGCTCATGGCGCCGACGGGGTTGCGGATCTCGTGGGCGATGCTCGCGCTCAGCCGCCCGAGGGCCGCGAGCTTCGACTGCTGAACCTGCGCGGCGAGGGCGCTCGTGTCCTCGAGGAACACGAGGATCGGGGCGGGCTCGGCGCTCCCCAGCGGGGCGAAGTGCGGCCGGACGATGCGTCCGCCCTCGGCGGACACGAACGTTTGATCGGGGTCGGGAGCGGAGCCGCCGTGCCGCCGCCAGCTCTCGAGCAGGTACAGGAGCCGCGGCGAGGCCTCCCCGAGCAGCGCTCCGGGGTAGGCGGCTCGGTCGCCGAGGATCTGCGCGGCGGACTCGTTGATGAGCCGGATGTGATCCTGCGGGTCCACGACGAGGATGCTCTCGCGCAGGTGCTGCACGATGTACTGGGAGAGCTGCGCGAGGTTCGCGAGGTCCACCTCCTGCCGCCGCACGAGCGCCTCGCTCTCGCGCAGGCGGTTCGCGACGGGCCACACGGAGAGCGCGACGAGAAAGACGATCGCCCCGAGAACCCCCGCCGTCGTGTAGTCGGTCGCGGGCGCCGAGCCCTGGATGCCGAGGGCGATCTGCTGCGCGAGCACCCCGATGGCGGCGAGGGCCGCGATCAGGAACACGTCGCGGCTGCCGGCGAGGATCGCCATCGCGCCGACCGGCAGGACGAGGAGGATGCCGAGGCCGCTCGAGACGCCGCCGCTCGCGTAGAGGACGAGGGAGATGCCCGCCGCATCGACCGCCGCGTTCACGAGGGCGATGGTCCGCAGGCTCGGCCAGTTGAGGCTCCTCGTCAGGACGAGCAGCAGGCCCGCGGTGAAGTAGCCGATGCACACGGTGAGGAACAGGTTCGCGCCCTGCGGGCGCACCAGGAAGCCGGGGGCGGTGAGCCACTCGATGAGCAGCAGCACGGGCGGGATGAGCAGCCGGTAGATGCTCGCGAGGCCGATGACGCGCCAGGCGAGGCCGGTCGGCGCGGCAAGAGGCAGGCCCGTCACGGTAGTCGCGTTACTGTTCGGCATGGGCGGCGCGCGCAATGCGCGACTGTAGCGTCTTTGGCAGAATAGCGGGCTTCTTGTCCCTCAGCTCGCGACCTAGCATGAACTTGCACGAATACCAGGCGAAGGACTTGTTTCGCACGTACGGCATTGCCGTGCCGGCCGGGCAGGTGGCCTCGACCGCCGCGCAGGCGGTTGAGGCGGCCCGGGCGCTCGGCGGCCCGCTCTGGGTGGTCAAGGCCCAGGTGCATGCCGGAGGCCGCGGCAAGGCGGGCGGGGTGAAGCTCGCGCGGGACCTCGAAGGCGTGCGAGCGGCCGCCGCAGGGATGCTCGGGCGGCGGCTCGCGACGCACCAGACCCGCCCCGAGGGACTCCCGGTGGAGAAGGTCTATGTCGAGGTCGGCTCGAGCATCGCGCGCGAGATCTATCTGTCCCTCACCCTCAATCGCGACCGGGGCCGCATCGCGCTCATCGCCTCGGCGGCGGGCGGCATGGAGATCGAGG
>JASHTK010000010.1 GCA_030040575.1 Gammaproteobacteria bacterium | reverse complement strand
CGGTTACAGGCGACCTCGAACCACAGCAGGTTCTCGATGTATCGCGCGGCAACCAATGGCCCCGCGTCCATGGGATCGAGTCCGAGCTCCGCGATCAGCTGCGCGACCCGCTCCTTCGCGTGCGCGTCGGCACCGGCAAACGGAATGCTGATCGGCCCGCCCGCTCGCACGGGATCGGCGAGCGTGCGGTAGGAGATCGTGATGAACGCCTTCACGACGTGCGCGGAAGGCACCCACGACTGAAGTTGCTCGGCGGTCGAGGTCGGGACCGCAGGGGGAAAGGGATAGCCGTCGATGACCGCGGGCTTGGCGATCATCGGATCGATGAGCAGCTTTCCCGTCAGATCGCCCAAGCGTGGCAGCAGCTCCTCGACCGGCTCCCAGGGAACCGCAAACACGACGATCGCGCCACGGGATGCGGCGTCCGGCTGGATCGCGGCCGAGGCGAGCGGACCGCTTTCTCTCACCAGCGCTTGGACTCGCTCCGCGTCCGGCGTGCGAGACCCGTAGACGACCGGGTAGCCGATCGAGCCGAGTCGCCTGCCGATCGTGCCGCCGAAGTGCCCGGTCCCGAGCACGGCGATGGTCTCACGCGCCGCGATCGTGCCGCCCTGCTGCGCTCGGGCGCGTCTCGAGAATGCCGTGAGTGCCGCGCTCGCTCCGAGGCCCGTGAGGGCTGCCAGGACCGAACGGCGATGAGCCATGACTCTACGCTCGGCGATACATCACGCCGTCGACGGCTGAGGTGTGCCCGCTATGGCGCCGCCGCGGCTGCAACGGGCCTCAGCGGGCGGACGGGTACACCCTTCGCGTGGCCGAGCAGGCGCTCGGCCTCGCCGGCGGGCGCCCAGATGATGAGGAGCTTCGCGGGTCCGGATTTCGGCACCATATGACGCACGTGGTCGCCGGGTCTGACGATCCCCACCATGCCGCGCGTGAGGCGGTAGAGCGTGCCGTTCACTTCGTGCTCGTAGACTCCGGAGAGGACATAGATGATCTCGACCGATCGGTGCGTGTGGCGGCCGACCACGGTTCCCGCCGGCAGCGTCACCTGGACCATGTCAAGCTCCTGGCCGCCGAGATTCGATGGATCGACGAGGAGCTTCCACTCGCTGCCCAACCCGCCTGAAATCTGCTGCTTGATGCCGTTCGTCGCGTACGCGTAGCTCGGTGCGCTCGGGGCGGTGCTCGGGGCGGCGCTCGGGGCATCGCTGGCGAGCGCCGCGGCGGCAGGCACGAGACTCAGAGCGGAGGCGGTCAACAGCAGCGACATGCGACGTTTGATCATGTTCGACCCCTCGCTCTCAGGGCTGGGAAAGGCGACTTGCCGCAGGTGACGTCGAATTCTCCCGCCACAGAATCAGCGCCAGGTAGAGACCACAGGCGGCGCCCACTGCGTACATCGACAGATAGAACTCCGATCGCCGGTAGGAGAACTCGCCCACACGACAGGCGGCGAAGAGCAGGTCAGTGACGAGCATCTCCGCGATCCACAGGATCGCGACGAATCGGGTCCAACGACTCAATTCCGCGAGGGGCTTCGCCCGGATCGCCCAGAGGCCCGCCACCAGCGTGCAGGTCGCCTGCGAGACGGTGAGGATGATCTGCGTCGCGAGGTAAACGGCGAAGCTCGGGTCAGCTGGGGCATTGAACAGGAGTCGCGCGATGCCGGGCAGATGCTGTGCGAGCAAAGCGGCGACGAAGGCCAGGAGCACCGCATGCCGGTGGACCCGGTGGACGCGCGTGACGAGCCAGGCGGAGGCGAAGTAGAGCGCGTACTCGGACACCATATTCAACTGCATGCCCGCGAGCCGCAGAAGGGCCGCGAGGGTCCAGGGATGCTGCTTCACCTCCGCGAGATTGAGGTAGACCGATTGGAACGCGTGCGAGCATCCGAGCTGCCAGAGCGAGGTGAACACGCACCCGGCGAGCACCGCTCCGACGAAGGAGAGCGCGTGCGTCCGCAGCGCTTCGAGCACCTGAGTCGTGAGTGCCCCGATCGTCTGGCGCCAATACCAGAGCCGCGAGCGCCCCTCCTCGAACTGCTCGAGGAGGTCACCGATGAGCGCCTCGAATCGGCAACCGCTGCCAAGACGCTCGAGGAGCCACGTGGCGGCGCGCGGCGCCACTCGGGAATTCATGGCTTCGCCCCGGCGGTCTTGCCGAGACCGCGCCAGAGCGCCGCGAGCGCGCGCTGCGTCTCGTGGACCTGCCGCATGCCCTCGGCTGTGAGCGCAAAGTAGCGCTTGGCGCGTCCGCCGCGCTGCGGAGTCGCCTCCCCCAAGCGCGAGCTGACGAGCCCCTTCGACTCGAGCCGCTCGAGGATCGCGTACACGCTCCCCTGCAGCATCTCGCGGCCGGTTTTCTCTGCGATCTCGGCTGAGATTGGCACGCCGTATGCCTCCCGCCCGAGGCGCAGGACGGCGAGCATGACTAGGAGCTCGTGCTGGCCGAGGAATTCACGGTTGCGCATTGAGCGGGTGACTGAGAGGGTATCCCGATCGGCCGATAAGCATATCACACCGACAATGTCGACCGCTGAGGGCGATTTCCCCGGGCAGAGCCGGAGCGGGCAGGGACGCCACTAATTTCGGGCAGCGGACTGCGCGTGATCCGAGGAGGCATCCGGCGGACTGCGTAGGATGCGCGAGACCTGGAATCGAATGTGCGACATCTTCTCCTCCGAGACGCTATCGACCGGCAGGAGGAGGCCGATGTAGTGACGGAGCCTGCGGACCCGGAACAGGGGGTTGCCGCCATCGTCCTTCACCACGTCGTCACGCACGACGACTCGGAATTTGCGCCCCTTCGCGGAGGCCGAAAGCAGCTCTCGGTACACGTCCTCTGGTGAGGTCTTGTGCTCCCGTTTGGCAATCGATCGCGCCCGATTGATCGTGAGCTGCCGCCGGGGCGGATCATCGAGCGCATCGGCGATCTCAAGTCCCCAGGCCTCGCGGATGTCACGCGGATTCGCGAATGCGCCGACGACCGCGGCGGGAAGCCGCGCGAGCCGAAGCAACCGGCTCACCTGTGAGGGCGAGAGTTGCAAGGCATGCGCGATCTCGTCTTGAGACTTGAAAATCCCTGCGCGCAGCCAGCGCGAGTAGCTGAGGCCGCGCTCGTACGGCGAGACGTCACTGCGCTGGCGGTTCTCGATGTCCATCGCGACGATCGCGTCGCGCGCGGTCAAGTCGCGAAGCTCGACCGCCAGACGGCACCTCAAGTGGCGCGCCACGAACAGCCGGCGAGCGCCCACGTAGAGCTCGAAGTCGAACTCCTGGTCGCCGAGCAAGCGCCGGCCGAGGACGGGAATGAGCTGGCCGTGCCTCGAGAAGCTCGCGATCTCGGCACGGCACGTGGACTCATCGAGATAAGTGTCTAAGCGATCGTGAAATTCCCACAGCCGACAGCGAAAGGGATCAGCAAGGATGACGTCAGTCATATGGCCTCGAGATGATCGGCCGTTGCGCGACGGCTCTGTTCCGGTCGAACCCAAGGGGCGTTTTGTATTTTGTCAATAGTAATGAAGAAAACACGACTGTCAATACTCGGCGGCCGGGCGCCACTCTCCGCGGCCCATGGCTTCTCGGTGCGGGGCATGCGACGATCGCCGGCTTTCATGGCCGCACCGATGCCCAAGGGGTGCCCAAGGTGTCCGAGGTCGCGAAGGCGTCGCGCGCCGAACCACGAGGTGAGTCATGACAGCGCTGGTGTCTCTCAAGAATGTGGTGAAGCGCTACACGCGCGGCACACAGCAGGTCGAGGTGCTGCACGGGCTCAACCTCGAGGTGGAGAGCGGCGAGTTCCTGGCGCTCATGGGCCCTTCGGGCTCGGGCAAGACGACGCTCCTCAACCTCATCGGCGGCCTCGACCGGCCCGATGAGGGCGAGGTGATGGTCGCCGGGGAGCGGATCGACCAGCTCTCGAGCGGGCAGTTGGCGGGCTGGCGCGCGCGGCACGTCGGATTCGTGTTCCAGTTCTACAATCTGCTGCCCGCGCTCACCGCGGAACGCAACGTGGAGGTGCCGCTGCTCTTGACGCATTTCGGAAGCGCCCGGCGCAAGCAGAACGTCCGCGCGGCGCTCGCTCTGGTCGGGCTCGCCGACCGCGCCAAGCACACCCCCGCTGAGCTTTCCGGCGGACAGCAGCAACGCGTTGCGATTGCGCGCGCGCTGATCGCGGACCCGACGTTGATCGTCTGCGATGAGCCGACGGGCGATCTCGACCGCCAGAGCGCCGAGGAGATCCTGGGCTTGCTCGAGATCCTGAACCGCAAGCAGCGCAAGACCATCATCATGGTCACGCACGATCCGCTCGCGGCCGCGCACGCCTCGCGCAGACTATACGTGGACAAGGGGCGACTCAGTGCGCAGGAGGAGCGCAGCGCCGCATGAGCGCCGCCGTTCCTCTTTCCGCCGATGCGCGTCGCGCTCGATACCGCCTCATGGGCCTCCTCGGAGGGTACAAAGTGTCGCAGGCGCTCTACTGCGCCGTGGCGCTCGGCGTGCCGGATCTCCTCGAGCAGGGGCCGCAACGGCCGGAGGCGCTCGCCGGCGCATGCGGATGCGAGGCGTCGCGGCTCGAGCAGCTGCTGCGTGCGCTCTGCGCGGCCGGAATCCTGAGCCGCTCGAATGGAGCGTACGCCGCGACGGCGCTCTCCCGGTGGCTGTGCAAGGAGGTCCCGGGCAGTCTCGCGGCGACGGTGCTCTTCCAGGGGGATGAGCTGTACCGTGCCTTCGGGCATCTCCTCGAGACGTTGAAGAGCGGCGTCCCGGGCTGGGAGGCGGAGTTCGGGGGTACGCTCTGGGAGTACCTCGAGCATCACGCCGATCGCGCCGCTCTCTTCGACCAGTCGATGACCGATGGCTCGAGCGTCGACATCGATCCGATCGTGACGGCCGCAGACGGCGCCCAACATGTCGTCGATGTGGGGGGCGGCAACGGCTGGCTGCTGCAGCGGTTGCTCGCAGAGCGGCCGGCGTGGAGGGGCACACTCTTCGATCGCCCCGAGGTCGTTTCGCGGGCGGGCGAGAATCCGGCCATGCGCTCACTCGGTGAGCGCTGTCGCTTCATCGGCGGGGATTTCTTCCGCGAGCTGCCGTCGGGAGCCGACCTCTATCTCCTTCGCCATGTGCTGCACGACTGGAACGATGAGCAGTGCCTCGAGATTCTCTCCTGCTGCCGCCGCGCGATGAAATCCTCGGCGCGGCTCGTGGTGATCGAGTCCCTGCTCGGCGCGGACGCCTCCGAGGGCATGGCCGAGTGGTCGAATCTCAGCATGCTGCTGATCGGCGGTGTGGAGCGCCCGCTCGCCCGATACGAAGCGTTGCTGTCGGCGAGCGGATTCTCAGCGGCGAGCGCCCGGGCGGCCGGCTCCGGGCTCTTCGCGATCGAGGCGCGGCCGCTCGAATGAGCTTGCGGTCGCGACCAGCGCGGCGATGCCACTTGCCCGGGGAATCGGATCAGGCGGGCACGGCACCTGAGAGAAGAGCTCGGCCAGGGTCCAATCCCGGTGGTCCGAGCAGGTCATTCTGGCGATCGCCCACACCCGATCGAGCAGCCGGCGGACTTCGCTCTCCTCGAGGCAGTGGCTGTAGAACGCCGCGACGATGACGACGGGTCGGCGAGCCTGGAGGGTGGGGTCCCGTAGGATGGAGAGGACGAGCGCGTTCGTGAGTGGCGAGGTCTCCTCGCCCTCCAAGCCTTGATACGGCCGCGAGCCCACCAAGATCCGCTCAGCGGAGAGATCGGCGGTGGGCACCGTCAGCTCTCGCTGGCTCATCCGGTCGTCGGCGATGACGAGCCCGACGCCAGGGGTCCCGCGGGGTGGCTCGGCGGAGGCTTGCTGCGCGGCGCGCTCGACGGTAAAGGGCGCGCGCGAGGCGATCGCGCCGCGGAGGAAGGTGCTCTGCACGCTCTGCGCGAATCGCGCGAGCGACTGTTGCTCGTCCACCGCGATGCGCAGCGGGAACAATCTCGCGGTCTTCGCGCAGAGCGTCGCGAGGGCGCGAGTGTCGCGGCCTGAGTAGCTCACCGTCGCGAGCACATCGCGCACCGCATACCGGCTCGCCACCGCGAGAAACAAGATGGCGTGCAGCGCTGCGGCCACGCTCACGTGAGCGTCGAACGCGAACTCCTGCACGCGCTTCGCCTCGGCCGCCGTGATCGAGCACACCGCGGATCGCGAGAATCCGGCGGTGTGTGCCGAGGGAGCCTCCCGGCGCGGGATCGGATCCCGACTGCCGCTGAGGACGGCTCGCCAGTGCTGTCGCTGCGCGTCGCTCAGCCGCTCCCCGAGCCGATCCTCGGCCGATAGACAATCGCGATACCGCATCGCCGGCGGCAGCGAGGGCTCTCGCTCCTGCACGTAGCCGTCGTAGGCGATCAGCAGCTCCCTCAGCAACAGGCCCAAGGCGTGAGAATCGATCGCGATCGTGTGTACGGCGAGGACGAGCACGTGATCCTCCTCGCCGAGGCGCAGGAGCTCGACGTGGAGAGGTCCCTCGTTCTCGAGATCGGCCGGAGCCCGCAAGGCGGCCACGAGGCGCTGCTCCGCCGCCGCGAAATCTGCGACCTCGAGAACCGGCATGTCGTACGGATCGATCTCCTCGGCGATCCGCTGGCGTGGGAGCCCGCTCGAGCGCACGAGTCGCATGCGCAGCCCCTCGTGGCGCCTCAGGATGAAGCCCAGAGCGCGATGGAGGGCGGGCAGCGAGAGCTTGCCGCGGAGCCGGATGCTGGCGTTCATGTTCCCTCGGGGGAACACGAAGTCCCGCTGCGCGAGGCTGAGAGGCAGCACCGAGGCGGCGCTCATGGGTTCTGCTTGCGGCACGGCGCTCGGGCTGGGTCAGGTCGCGAGGCGCTCATCGTCGAGGCGGCGAAGCGCCTCGATGCCGGCGCGCAGCTGCTTCAGCATCTGCTGGAAGAGCAGCGGACCGAGGCTGATGCGCGAGACCCCGGCGCTCGCGAGCTCGGCGAGCCGCGGACCGCCGGGGCGCCACAAGACGTTCGTGGGGCCGAGCGTGACATAGTCCAGAATGGCGGGCAGATGCGACAAGAGAATCGGGTAGACGCAATCGGCGCCGGCCTCGAGGTACTTGCGGGCGCGCTGCAGCCCCTCCTCGTGGGGACGCCGGTGGAAGTGCACGTCGATCCTCGCGTTCACGACCAGCTCCAAGCCGCGCGCGTGCGCGGCCGCCTTGATCGCCGCGATGCGCTCGGCCTGAGTGTCGGCATCCGCCAGCGCCTTGAGTGCGTGGTGAGTGTCCTCCAGATTGATTCCACAGGCGCCGGCATCGACGATGCGCTCGACGAGCTCCTCGGCGGAGAGCCCGTAGCCGTCCTCGAGGTCGGCTGTCACGGGGAGCGCAACGGCCGCGGCGATGCGGCGTAGCGCCCCGAACGCGACGTCGGGGGGTAGCCGGCCATGGTCCTCGTAGCCGTTCACGGGTGCGAGGGCGGCGCTCGATGTCGCGATCGCGCGCATCCCTGCGGATTCGGCCACTCGGGCCGTGGCCGGGTCCCAGATGTTGGCAAGGAGCACCGGGTTGCCCGGCACGTGTAGGGCACGAAGCATCCGGGCATCGACCCCGAGGTCGCGCCGCGGCTGCGCTCGCTCCGTCACAGGAATGGCGTCGCGTCGGCAGGCTCGCCGAGCAGCACGCGCCCCACCGCTTCGAGCCGTTGCCGCGCGATGACGACGTGCTTCCCGGCGGCACGAACGTCTCGCCAACTCCTCTGGAGCGGCGAGTCCCGCCGGATGCCCGAGGCGCCCTCGCCGCTGAAGAGAAGATCGAGCGCTTTGCCGCAGGATTCGGCTGCGTGAATGGCGGCGAGCCACAGCAGGGCGCAGTCCCGGATCGACGGCGCAGTGCCCTCGCGAACCGACTCATCGATCTCCTCCATGCCTGCGAGCACGAACGCCCGCGCCGCGCGCAGCGCCGCTTCCGCGTTCGCCACCTCGACCTCCAGGCACTGATTGCGGCCGAAGCGACTCAAGCTGCCGCTCGAGCTCGCGCCCTTCGCGAGGACCGCATCGAGGCCGCACCGGCTCATGCCGAGAACGGCCGCCGCCATGAGCAATGCGGTGACCGTGTAGAACGAGACGCGCCAGAAGGGCTCCTGCGGCCACGGGGTATCGCTGAGCGTAAAAGAACGTCCGCGAGTGACGACGATGGCGTCCAATTCGACATCGTCGCTGCCTGTCCCGCCGAGCCCGATCACGTTCCAGTTCGGATGGATCGTGACCGCGCTCGAGGGGATGAAGAAGTGCCGGACCTCCGGGGTTGCGCCGGTCGGCACGGCAGCGGTCGCGCAGAACCAATCGGACAAGTGGATCCCGGTCCCGAAGCGCCAGCGGCCGCTCACGCGGAACCTCGCGCCCGAGTCATCCGGCCTGCCGATGCCGCGCGGCTCGAACACTCCGGCGCAGAAGAGGGGGGAGCGGCCGGAGAAGAGCTCGATCGCTTCCTCTCGCTCGATGTAGCCCGTGAGCATGTTGATCGTCATGCCGATCATCAGGCTCCAGCCGGTCGCGCCGTCCGCGCGGGCGACCGCCTCGATCGCATCGAAAGCCGGCCGCCAGGCGCCCCCGTCGCCGCCGAGGTCGCGCGGCATCAACAACCGGAGGAGCGAGCTTGCGCGCAGCGTGCTCGCCACGTCTTGCGGCAGGCGGCCGGCGCTCTCGATCTCGGCACCGCGATGGCGAACGAGCTCGGCGAGAGCGCTTGCGGCTGCGGCGGCGCTGCGCGTCGCCTCGACGGTCATCGCGCGGTTCCGGCCGGCCTCTTGTTCCTCAGCTCATCGACGATCACGTCGATCGCCTTATCGAGGATCGGACGAGTGTGCGCGGTGCTGAGGAACCAGGGCTCACGGGGGTTCGGATGGAAGTACACCCCCCGGTCCTGGCAGCGCATCTGCAGATCGCGGTGCGCCTGCATGGCAAAGCGCGGACGGGGCCGGCCCGCTTCGCCCGGCTGACCGAGGCCGTCCTCGAGGAGGCCGAAGCCGACGATCGAGCCGACGCGCTCGATCGTCACGTCGGTCGAGCTGCGCGCCGCGCCGTCCCGCAGTCTCTGCTCGACGTGCTGGCCGATCTGCTCGAGGGATTCGTACAGGGAGGGATTGGCGAGGATCTTCTCCAGGCTCGCCGTGACGGCGCTCATCGCGAGGTGATTGCCCGCGTAGACTCCCGCATGCAGGGCCTCGTTGCGCGCGAGCGGCGCCATCATCTGTCGAGACCCGCCGAACGCCGCGACCGGAAAGCCTCCGCCCAACACCTTCGACACGACGGTGAGGTCGGGGCTCACGCCGTACCGCGCCTGCGCTCCCCCCGCCGCGACCCGGAATCCGCTGATGACCTCGTCGAAGATCAACAGCGCCCCGTGCCGGGTGGTCAGCTCGCGAACTCTCTTCAGGAACCCGTCCGCGGGAGCGGACACGCCATCGTTGGCGAGCACGGGCTCGAGAATGACGGCCGCCACCGTGCGCCCCGTGCGGTTGAGGAGCTCCTCCAAAGCCTCTGCGTCGTTCCATGGGACCTGCAGGGTGTAGCGCAAAGCCTCGGGAATCATGCCCGGCGCGCCCGGCCTCACCTCTCTCGGGCCGAGCTCCGGGGCGACCTTGCGGATGATGGTTTCGCTCCAGCCGTGATAGTGACCTTCGAACGTCACGACGTGGTTCCGTCCGGTCGTCGCTCTCGCGAGGCGCAAGGTCGATGCGACCGCCTCGGTTCCGGAGTTGGCGAAGCGGACTTGCTCCATCGAGCGCACGAGCGTTCCGATGAGCTCGGCGGCGTGAGCATCGAGGTCGCTCGGCAGTCCGGTCATGTGGGCCCGCTGCATTTGGGCAGCGATGCGGCCGAGAACATCTTGATCGTTGTAACCGAAGATGTGCGGCCCGTAACCCATGTTGAGGTCGATCAGTTCCGCTCCCTCGACGTCCGTAATGTGGCATCCGCGCGCTGCCGACACGACGAGCGGCCGGGGAACGCCGAGGTTCCTCATGTTGCTGCTGCCGCCGCCCGCGACGACGGCCCGGATCCGCTCGAGCGCCTGGTGATTCGTGACCTCGGCCGGCAGCCGTTTGTTGGCGATCAGGGTCGACATGCGGGTGCTCCTGGAATCGGTCTCTTAGCGTGCGTTCCTGGGATCCGGTGACTCGAGCCTTGTGCTTACCGCGCCGCGGCCTCGGATGACCTTGCCGCTCGGCGTCGTCGCGAGCGCCGGGACCGCCTCGTAGTAGTGGGGGCGCTGCGGCGGAGAGAGATGCGCCTCGCAGAAGTGCCGCAGCGCCTTGAGGTCCACGTGCTCGGGAGTCACGTAGGCTTTGATGCGCTGATGGGCGAGGCCGTCCTCGACGCCGGTCACGAGCGCGCTGCGAACGGCCGGGAACTCGAGCAGCGCGGCCTCGACCTCCTCGGCGCTCACCTTGACTCCGGCGACATTGATCGCCGAGGAGAGTCGGCCGAGAAGCTGGAGACGACCCTCGGCCCACCGAGCGCAGTCGCCGGTCGAGAACCATCCCGTCTGCAAAGACCGATCGTCGATGCCGTCGAGCGTGACGTAGCCCTCGAAGAGCGCGGGCGACCGCACGGTGACGATGCCCTCGGGGCCTGCCGCGGGCGAGGCAACGTCCCAGCCGGGCGGAAGCGATTCGAGGCGGACTTCCATGTGCTCCGACGGCTTGCCGACGACGGCGCTTCCCCCCTCAACAGCGGGCGCCACGGCGATCACTCCGGTCTCGGATGTCCCGTAGACCTGACCCACCTGGCAACCGAGCCGCGCGGTGGCGAGCTCCGCCGTCCGACTGTCGAGCGGTGCGCCGGCCGAGAAGGCCGAGAGCCGGCCGAATGAGGGGTGCTGGCACGCTTCCGCGAGCAAGCGCAACTGAGAGGGCACGAGCGCGACCAAGTCGATGGCCGCACGCTCGAGGCCGGACAGGTAGGCGCTCGGGTGCATTGGCGGGAAGCCGATCACCTCGGCGCCGGCGAGCATGCCGGTCAGCGCGCAATCGCCGAAGCCGAACGAATGGTGCAACGGAACCATCACGGCCAGGCGTCGGCCGGGCGTGAGGCTCAACTCCCGCCGCACGGCCACCGCTTCGGACAGCATGGCGTGCCCGGTTCGCAGCGCGACCTTCGATTGCCCGGTCGTCCCCGACGTGAGAAATCCCAGACGCGGTCCCCGTCCGATCGGCACCGTGTCAGCCCCGAGCCGTGTCAAACCGCGAGCCCGCCCGACGGGCCCGCTGCTCGGCCCAAGCGGTGCGGTGGAGAGCACATGGCTGAGTCGCACGTGCCGCGACAATCGCTCGAGCTCCCAAGAGGTCGTGCCGGACGGTAGCAGCACCGCGAATGCCTGCAGCATAAGGAGAGCGAACACGTCGGTCAGGAACTCCGCCGCATCGTCGGCGATGACGCCCACCGTCGACGTGCTGTGAATCCCCGCAGCGTCGTACGCCACTCGCTTGTCGCCGATCGCGGCGCCGAGCTCCGCGTAGGTCAGGGCGCGGTCCGCGAAGCGAAAGGCGGGGCGATCGCCGCACGCCGACACCACCTCGTCGAGGGCAATCGTGAGATCCTGGCTTTCCATCTCGCCGGTCATGAAGCGCGGGAGCTCGCCTCGCCCACGGTGCAGTGTGTCCACAGGTCGCCGAGAGTCGTATCGAACCCACGGTTCAGGGCATCGGGCGGCAGCGTCGTCTTGAAGCTGCATTCGAGCTGCGTCACGAGCGACATCACACTCAGCGAGTCGAGCTGCAAGTCCGAAAGGCTCGTGGTGGACGTCAAAGGCAGGTCGGGCTCGGCGGAAAGCAGACTCGATCGAACGGTGGACTCAAATTGCTCTGACCACGTTTGCATGGATCCTCCTCGTGCCGGTCGTTGCGGTGTGTGAAATCCCAGAGTGATTCGGAGGTCTCAGCCCGCGGCGGCGGATCCCGAGCTCGAGCGCGCGAGGAATTTGCGGATCTTGCCGGTTGCGGTGAGGGGCAATTTGCCGGCTCCGAGCGTGATGGTCTCCGCGACGGGCGCGAACGATGCCTGCGCGAGCGCGGCGTTCACGTCGCGATGCCAGCGATCCGAGTCCCGCGCGGAGTCACTCGACTCGAGAAGACAGACCAGTCGGACGCCGCCGTCGTCGCTCGGTCGCCCGACCACCACACAGCGCTCGATCTCCGGGATCGACCGCGTCAAGGCGGCCTCGGTGAGCACCGAGTACACGGGACCGTCGGGAGTCTCGATGACGTCGGTGCGTCGATCGAGGTGGAAATACTGATTCAGGGCGTTCCGGTAGGCGATGTCACCGGTCATCCAGAAGCCGCTCCGCTGTGACTTCGCCGTGCCCTCCGGGTCGTTCCAGTAGCCGGGCGTCACCGCGTCCGAGCGGACGGCGAGGTAGCCGACTTCTCCGTGCGGCAGCTCGCGGCCGCTCGCATCGAGGATGGCCGCCGAGGCGAAGCTCGCCGGGCGGCCGATGCATCGGGCTTCATCGAGGGGCCCGGGCGCGTACCCTGGGGCGTGCAGGACGGAGAAGTGAAGGTGCCCGAGCTCGGTCGAGCCGAAGCCGTCGAGCACGAACATCCCGGGGGATCGGGAGATCCCCTTGGGACCTGCCACCGGGTGCGTGCCGAGCACGGAGACCGCCGCGATATCACCGGGCCGGCACACATCGCCGGTGCTCATCCAAAGACCGACGGAGCGCAGCGCGCCGGGCCGCAGCTTGAGCCGAGCAACTTCGCGCAGCGTGCAGCTGAACGAGCGGATCGAATCGGGCTTGAATCGCTCGACGTCAGCGACGAGTGTTTGCGCCGTCTGGTCGGAGGCGAGAATCAACTGGGTGCCGCTGAGTAGTGCCCAGGTGACCGTCATGAACCACGAATGGTGCGCCGCCGGCAGCGCGCTCAGCACCGTGGAGCCCATGAGCGGAGAGGTGGGCTGGCGCATCTGGCTGCGAATGCCGGCCAGGAACCCGTGATGGCTGCACGTGACGGCTTTCGGCGCCCCGGTGGTGCCGGACGTATGAACCAGCAGGACGATGTCGTGCGGGCGGTACCGGTGCTCGGCGCGCCGCTCGGTCACACTCGTCGGGGCTCGTACTTCGGCGAGCGGGAGCCGCTCGTCGCTCGAGGCGGCACGCCACCCGAGCTTCGTCGCGCCCGATTCGGTCACCTCGGTCGAGAGCATCTCGCCGACGGCGCGAATGCGGTGCGCATAGTCCTTCAGAGCATCGTCCGGGAATCTCGGGTTGACCGCCGCGGCGATGGAGCCGTTCGATGCGAGAGCGATCCAGTGCAGATACACCTCGATCGGGCTCTTCAAGCGAGTCACGACCACATCGCCCGCGCGAACGCCGAGCTTCTCGTACAGTTGCCGGTAGGCGGCGGCGAAATCGACGATGTCGGCGAGCGAGAGCGAGGTCTTCGAGGTTCCGTCCGGCGCCGTCCACGGGCGATCGAGCACCAAGCGCGGGATCGTCAGATCCTCTCCTCGGTCGCGGAGCCAAAAGGGGACGTTTCCCGCCCCGAGGGCTTCGTCATGGATCGTGCCGCGCATCGTGCTGTCCTCCTCGGTCTCAGCGGAAAGAGTGTCAGGCAGGCGGGCGTGAGCAGCAGCGGCCGCGCGAGGGAGCGATCTCTCGCCGGAGAGTGATGCGTGCGGACGACCGCGCAGGCGAGCTCGTTTTAGTGGTCGCGCCGTCCGAGTGTCAAGCGCACGGCGCCACACCAAGCGCGCCTCGCTAGCTCTCCTGGAGCGCGGTCGCGACGGGCAGGCGCGCTGCGCGCAGTGCGGGAAGCGTGCCGCCGATGAGGCCGATGGCGAGGGTCCACAGCACGCCGATGACGACCAGATGCTGCGTGACAGTGAGGTGAAAGATCTGACCGTTCGAGCTCACGACGTCGCCGCTGAAGAGCCACCACGCGAGCAGCGAGCCGAGCACCGCACCCGGCAGAGCGAGCACGACGCTCTCGGCGAGCACCGAGAGGATGATCGAGGCGGAGTTGAAGCCGATGGCCCGCAGCGTCGCGAGCTCGCGACGGCGGGCGTCGATCGAGGCGTACAGAGCATTCAGGGCCCCAAAGATCGCCCCGCAGGCCATGACGCCGCCGATCGAGTACGCGATGTAGTAGAGCAGGCGATTCGTCGGGCCGAAGGTTTCCTCGTTGAGCTCCCGTCGGCTCTTGACATCGACGGCGATCGAGGGATTGGCGGCCAAGGCTCGAGCGAACTCGCCTGCGGCGGAGGGGGACTCGAGCCGGAGGTTGATCTGCTGAAAATGATTGATGCCGAAGGCGGACATCACGGAGTCCGCATCCGCGCGCAGGAAGCTGTCGCTGAGCGAGTTGCGGCTCGCGAACACCCCGACGATGTTCCACGCGGCCCCGCGCAAGAGGATCTGGTCTCCGACATCCATGCCTCTGTACATCTGTCTCACCGGCGCGGGCACCATGAGCTCGTGGAAGCCGGCTCGATACCATCGACCGCCGATGAGCCGCACGGGGGCCTCGACGAGCTGCGCGCCGGGCGAGTAGCCGACGAGGAATACCGTCCCGCGCCGACCGTCCGCGCGGATGACATCGACGGGAACGAGGATGGTGGCATAGAGGTCGGGCGTGCCGTCGGGCTCTTTCCTGACGCCCGGGGCCTGGCCGACGACTTGCACGGTCTCGCGACTGAGAAAGCTCGTGAACGGGACTTTGGCGCCGCGACCCATGATGACCATGAGGTCCGGCGGTGCGGACTGGGCACTGAAGATCGCGGTGCCCTCCCTGATGGCGAGCAGCGAGACGAGGACGCCGACGACCGTCGTCACCGAGACGACCGTCACGAGCGCGGAGCCGCGCCGTTCGTTCACGGCGCGCAGCGCACAAGCGGTGAGCAGCCACACCTGTCTGAGAAGCCTCACGGCGACCTTCTCCTAGCGCTTTGCGAGCGCATGCACGATCGGGTGTCTCGCCGCCTGCAGCGCCGGAGCGCAGGAGCTGAGGAGCGCAAGGAGAGCCGCGAGCGCAAGTCCGAAGAGCAGCACGACCGTCGGGAGGTGAGCGACGTTGAGCTCGGTCAGCGCCGGGCGCACCTGCGGCAGGATGAGATAAGCGAGAGCGAGTCCGATGGCGGCAGCGGAGAGGCACAGCACCAGCGACTCCGCGAGGACGAGCAGCAGGACGAAGCGATCGGAGAATCCGAAGGTTTTTAGCACCGCGAACTCCGGTCCCCTCTCCCGCACGGATTGCATGATCAGTGCGCCGGTCGCGAGCAGCAGCGCGAAGAATATCGCCCCGACGATTCCGCGAACGATGAAGTCGAGGTCCACGGTTTGCTGGATTTGCGTCGCAAGCCGGTCCGCATCGCTTTGCGTCCTCGTCTCATGGTCGGAGTTCGCGAAGGCGGTGTCGATCGCGAGGCTCACGCTGCCGGCGTTCGCCGGCGCGTCCGCTTTGACCACGAACCGATTGACTCGGTCGCGGTCGGCGAGGCGCGATTCGTTGAGATAGGAGAAGTTGGTGATGATCGAATCGGCATCCTCGGGGGCGTCGGGTACGTCGTAGCTGCCGAGCAGGTCGAAGGCCCAGTCGCGGGTGCCGTCGGTCTTCGGCATCGGGGTCTGCAGGACGATCCGATCGCCGATCTTCCATCCGTACTGGCGCAGGAGGGCGGATCCCGCGATGCCGCCGGCGCGGTGGGACCGGAGGGCTTCAGCGGCGCCGGGCGAGGCGTGGATCTCGTCAAAGATGTGCAGAAACGCATCGACGTTCGTCCCGACGACGGGCACCGATTGATCGGTCTTCTGGTAGGTCCCCTCGAGGTCTGCCTCGGGCGTGATGTACGCGACGCCTTTCATCGATGCGATGCTCTGCAGAAGACTCAAGGGGAGCATGTTGGCCGCCGCCACGCGGTTCCCGACGTACAAGCGATCGACGTGCGCGTGAGCGATGACCTGCTTGATGCCGGAGCTCAACCCCTGCAGGGTCCCGAACAAGACGAAGGCGCTCACGATCTGCAGCAGCAGGAGGACGGCGCGGCTCCGCTTGTGCGCGATGCCGGCCCAAACGAGGGGGAGGTACTTCATACTTGCTCTTTTGGCACTCCGTCGCGCGAGACGCAACCCGCGGCGTCGCGCTCGGCACGCGTCACGGGCGCGGTCGAGCCGATCATCGGCGTCGATCAAATCGGCTGCGGCCGGCCGTGATCGCTATGTTGCGGGCTGCAACTTCCTAACCCCGTAGAAGATAAGGATTTATCCTTTCGATTCACTGGAAGGTTCAAATTCCGAGAGGCGCATCGCAGGGCATTCGATCATTTGGCGCGCCAAGCGGCGGAAGCTCTGCTCGAGCTGGCGGATGTCGCGGAGCGTCGCGCGGTCGGCGCGGTAGACGATCGTGCCCGCGAGCTCCTCGCCCACGTCGATCATCAGCCACTGAGGCTCCTCGAGGCTCTCGGTGAGCTCCTTCGAGAGCGGGATGTCGACCGGAAAATATCGGGACTCGATGCGCGGGCCAGGTCCGCTCGCGTCGGACCAATCGAGGGCCGGCTGGAGCGACGTTCGGACCTCGTGCGAGCTGAAGTTGAAGCAGGGATTCGAGGCGAACGGGGGAGCCGGGGACTGCGCGAATCGCTTGCCGGCATCGTCGTGCTCGTACGCGCTCTCGTACTCCCCGACGACTCTCGCGAGCAGGTCGAGGAAGCGGTCGTTCTCCCGCACCTCGAGACGCAGATGCAGGACCGTTCCGAGCGGCCCCACGGTGTTCTGAAGCTCGGCATGCCGCCTCGCAATCGTGGGCAGCGGCACGACGAGGTCCGTCGTGTCGCACCACCGTGCGAGGGTGGCCACGTATGCCGTCAGGGCGCTCATCATCAGGGTGGTTCGCTGACGCAGGCTGAACGCGCGCAGCCCCGCGGTCAGGCGACGGTCGAATCGGAAATGCCATCGTGCGGCCCTCGGAGGGGCCGACGCGCCGTTGCGCTCCGGGAAGACGTACAGATGTCGCGCTCCGCGCAGCCGATCCTCCCAATACGAATCGTGCGCGTCGAACTGGGTTGCCCGCACCTTGTGATGCCACACCGCGAAATCCGGGAACTGGAC
>JASHTK010000065.1 GCA_030040575.1 Gammaproteobacteria bacterium | reverse complement strand
GAATGAAACGCAACGGTACCGTTGCGTTACACGCCACGCTCCAGTCCCGGCTCGCCCGCGGATCAGCCCCCCGGCTGCCGGCCGCCCACCTCGAGGCCCTCGACGCCGGGGCCGGGCCCGAACTGCGGCATCCTCTTCAGCTCGTTCGCCCGGGCGATGATGAAGGCCCGGATCGCCGCCGTGTCCGCGGGCTGAAGCACCGCGGCAAAGGAGACCATGCCCTGCGGCGAGAGCACGCCCTTCAGCACCACCTGATCGAAGGCGTCCTGCGAGACGAGCAGCGGCGTGCGCGTGAGGTCCGGAAAGGCGGCACCGCGGGTCTGGCCATTCTCCCCGTGACAGGCCGCGCAGAACTGCGAGTACTTTGCGCGGCCGGCAGCGACCACCCTCGCCGGCGCCGTGGCCGGAGGCGGATTGAGCGGCGGGGGCGTATAGGGCGTTGCGGGCGGCAGCTTCGCCCGCCCGCCAAGGGTAAAGACGAGCATGCGGGAGTAGTTCGGCGCGTAGAACCCACCCCGCGAGTTGCCCCCGACGCTCACGGCAACGTACTGCTTGCCATCGAGCTCGTAGCTGATCGGACCGGAGAGCACGCCGGTCTCGGCCTGGATGCTCCAGAGCTTGCGGCCGCTGCTCGCGTCGTAGGCTCGGAACTCCTCGGAGCCCCCGCCGCCCTGGAACACGAGCCCTCCGGCCGTGGCGAGCGCAGCGCCGGTCGGACCCTGGTTCGCCTCGCCGCGCCAGACGATCTTGCCGGTGAGCGGATCGAAGGCCTCGAGATAGCTCGTAAAACCCTGCGGCACCCCCGGATGCGAGCGGTAATAGGTGAACTGCGCGCCGAAGTTGATGCCGAGGTTGTAGCCGATCGGACTCGGCTTGTAGTGCGGATCGGTCATCCACACCGAGTAGGCATGCTGCGTCGGGACGTAGAGGAGCCCGGTCTGCGGGCTGTACGCGTTCGGATGCCAGCCGTGCGCGCCCTGGCCGCCGGGCAGCGCGTCGAAGACCCCGCCGTGCACATACCGTGCCCCCGGGACGACGCGCGGGCGCCCCGTCTCCATGTCGATCCCCGTCGTCCAGTTGACCTCCGTGAACGGGGCGGCGCGCAGCAGCTTTCCGGTCGCCGCATCGAGCAGGTAGAAGATGCCGTTCTTCGACGGCTGCACGAGGACGCGGCGCCGCTTCCCATCGAGCGTCAGCTCGAGGACCATCATCGGGCTCACCGCATCGTAGTCCCAGGTGTCGGCCGGCGTCTCCTGGTAGTGCCAGACGTACTCGCCCGTCTCCGCTTGCACCGCGATGATGGAGGCGACATACAGGTCATCGCCGTCCGTCGGGTCGCGGTACTGATCGTTCCACGGCGAGCCGTTGCCGGTGCCGAAGTAGACGAGGTCCGTCTGCGGGTCGTAGAGGATCGAGTCCCACACCGTGCCGCCGCCGCCGAGCCGCCACCACTTGCCGCCCCAGGTCTTGGCGGCCCTTCTCATGGCGTCGTTCTCGAAGCCGTCCTTCGGGTTGCCGGGCACCGTGTAGAAGCGCCAGTCGAGCTTGCCGCTCTCGGCGTCATAGGCGCTCAAGTAGCCGCGCACGCCGTACTCCCCGCCCGCCTCGCCGATCAGCACCCGGCCGTTCGCAACGCGCGGCGCCCCGGTGATCGAGTAGTGCTCGCGCGGGTCGATCGTCAGCGTGGACCACACCTCCTTGCCGGTCTTCGCGTCGATCGCGACCAGCCGGCCGTCGAGCGTGCCGACGTAGATCTTGCCGTGCCAGGCGGCAATGCCGCGATTGACGATGCCGCAGCACACGTTGACGATCCATTGCCCGGGGGTCTTCGGGTCGTACTCCCAGAGCGTCTTGCCGGTGCGGGCGTCGAATGCATAGACCTTGCTCCATGCGGTCGAGACGTAGATCACCCCGTCGATGTACAGCGGCGAGCCCTCCTGCTGTAGATTGGTGTCGTAGTCCGCATACCAGGCGAGCCCGAGCTGCGCGACGTTGCCGCGATTGATCGCGGAGAGCCCGCTGTAGCGCTGCTCCTCGTAGGTTCCCCCGTAGGTCATCCATTGAGAGGGCTCGGAGGCGGCGTTGAGCAGCCGGGCGCTTCCCACGTCGGCCGGCGCGACCTTGGCCGTCGAGGGAGGAGGATTCGCCGCGGCGGGCGGCGGAGTCGCGCCGCGCCCGCAGCCTGCGAGCGCGAGCGAGACGGACACAAGCACGCTCAGCCCCAGAGCCTCGGTACGCGTCACGTGAATTCCCCCTCGATCGAAGCCGGATGCGCCCGCGGCGGCGAATACGCGCCGCGCGCACGATGGGGCGCGAGCGCCTCTAGAGCGCGTTGAAGATGCTCGTGACCAGATCGCTCGCGAGTCCAAAGCCCGCGCCGAGGCCGAGGCCAGACATGACGTTGCCCATGAAGCCGCCGGTGCGTCCGTAATAGGGCTGCGCGGACCAGCCGCGGGTCTGAAACGTCTGCTGCGGGAGCGAGGCGACGTGGCTCTCGAGCACGTGGATGTACTCGGCCATCTGCTGGATCAGCATGAGGCTCGACTGGTTCTGCTGCTGGATGGCGAGCACGGCCTCGCGCAGATCGAGCATCAGCTCGCGCGAGATCGCCGGGTCGGTCACCTTCGCCTGCAGTTTGTCGGCGAGCCCCTTGAGCTCCTGGCCAACCTGGTTCGCCTCGTTCTGAAGCTGTGCGGCCTGATTCTCGGCGGTTTGATAATCCACGATTCGGTCCCCGGGTTTCGAGCGGATGCGCTCGAGCTGCTCGCTTCGACCGCGCGGCCCGGGTTTCGTTCGGGCCGGCAGGCGTAGCTTCGCCCCGCCACGCGGCACGCGCAACCGCACCGCGCCGTGCGCGACCGCAGCGCCTACGGACGGCTCGCAAGGAGCGCGGTCAGCCGCTCGATGACCTCCTCCGGCCGGATCAAGTCCATGACGCCCGGCTGCTCGATCTTGGTCCGCCACGGCAGCTCCGCGGCGCTGCGCCCGAGGTACTGGCGCGCGGCCGCATCGAAGCGGTCCACGCACCACTCGCGGCTGAAGTAAGGCCCGCTCCGCGCAGCGCTCGTGCAGGCGTAGAGCCCGACGACCGGGATTCCTGCCGCGGTCGCCATGTGCGCGGGCCCGGAGTCGGGCGTGAGCAGCGCGGTCGCCCGAGCGAGCGTCGCGTGGAGCTCGATCAGCGTGTCGGTGCCGATCAGATTCAGGCACGGCTCGCGCATCGCCTGCGCGATCCGCGCGCCCATGCGCTGCTCGAGGTCCGAGCGCCCGCCGCAGAGCAGCACGCGCAGGCCCAGCCGCTGGACGGCGTGGTCGGCCACCTGCGCGTAGTACTCGGGCCGCCAGTTGCGCACCGCGTGACTCGAGCACGGGCTCACGATGAGCGCGCGGCTGCCCGCGGGAATCACCCGCGCGGCGTGCTCCCGCGCGCTCGGCGGCAGGGGAATGTCCCAGCGGTAGTCCCGGTCGCGCACGCCGAGACGGCGCGCGAAGCCGAACAGCCCGTCCATCACGTGCTCGCGCCCGGCCGGCTCGATGCGGTGGGTGGTGAACAGCCACTGCAGGTCGAGCGCCCGCTCGCGATCGAAGCCGAGCTTCACCGGCGCGCGAATGCGCCGAGCGATCATGCTCGCGCGCCAGGCGAACTGCATGTGCAGCAGCAGATCGAAGCGCCGCGCGCTGAGCGCGCGGCGGACCGCCGCCGCCGCGGCTCGGCCCGCGCGCTTGTCGATCACGATGAATTCGATGTCGCCGATGCCGCCGACGAGGGCGGCTTCCGCGCGGCCGATGATCCAGGTGAAGCGGGCCTGCGGCCATGCGCGCTGGAGCGTGCGGACCACGGGGAGGGCGTGGCAGATGTCGCCGATCGCGGAGAGCTTGAGGACCGCCACGGAGCCTGGCGGCTCCCGAGGCGGCAGGTCGGCGCTCAAGTTCGGTAGCGGCGCTCGAGCGTGGCGCGGGAGAGGAAGATGCGCCGGTGATAGCGGCGCAGGATGGTCTTGCGCAGCGCGACGGGGTTCGTCGCCGCGACGAGCAGCACGATGAGGATCCCCTTGCCGATCCGATGCAGCGCCCCGCGCCGCCGCGCCGTGCCGCCCTCCTCGATCGCCTGAAAGCCGTAGCGGGCGACGATGCGCCCGAGCTGCCGCGCCTGCCGCGAGCTGCCGAGGTGCATGTCGCCGCAGAGCGCGACCACGGCCTCGAGCCGCGGTTGCTGCTGCAGGTAGCGCGCGAGCTCGCGCAGCGAGGCGCGAATGGCGCGGCTCACCTGGCGCGCCCACGCGAGCGTCGGGCCCCGCTGTCCCATCGCGGGAATGTTCTCATTCCACAGGTGCAGGACCAGCACCGGATCCCCGCAGCGCACCTGCGTGCCATCGGCGAGGGCGATGCTCTGGTCCGCGCGCCCGAGCTCGATGCGAAACATGCAGCGGGCGTCCGTCGAGTACTCGAAGATGCCTTGGCGGCGCCGCAGCCAGCTGTCGAGCTTGAAGACCGCATACTCGAGCCACGCAAGTCCGGAACCGCGCCGTTCAGAAAGCTCGACGGACAATGCAGAGACTCCGGGCGAAGATTGCTGACGACCGCAATGCGTGGACGTCAACTGACTTCAGTGTGCGGCTCGCCGTACACGTTCGCAAGTACGACCTTGATGCCGAGCGCGACCGGTACGGCCAAGATCACGCCCACGACGCCGAACAGCATTCCCCCCGCCAAAAAGCAGAAGATGACGACGACCGGCCGCACGCGCGCCGCGCGCCCGAGCACGATCGGCCCGAAGAACTGATCGATCGACACCCGCAGTGCGGTTGCATAGGCGATGTACGCGAGGATGTCCCAGGCGCTTGCGGCGTGCCGGACGGCGACGAGCCCCGCAATGATCGCGGCCGCGGCCGGGCCGACGACCGGGATCACCTCGAGCACCCCGGTCAGGATCGCGAGGAACACCGCATGATCGAGCCCGAGCAGCAGGCCGAGCCCGAGGTATGCCGCGGCCGAGGTATACGCGAGGACGAGGGCGACTCCGATGAAGTAGCGCCGCAGGAGCGGGTCGAGGTCGCGCCAGACCTTCATGGCGAGGGGCCGCCCTGCGGGCGGCACGAGCCAGAGCAGCCCGCCCGCGAGCCGGTGGGCATCGATGAGGAAGTACCCGATGAGCACCCACAGCAGAATGAATCCGAAGAAGCCCGCCGCCCCGAGGACCGCGATGTCACCGATCCAGGCGCCCTCGCCGAGCCAGGTGTCGAGCCGGTTCACGGCGTCCGTTGCGAGCGTCGCGGCGCTCACCGCGCGGCCCATGATCGTGAAGGAGTGCTTGCCGATGAACGCCTCCGCAAGGCCCTGCACGGTCCCCTGCAGGTCGCCCACGACCTGCAGGGTCTCGCGCAGCAGGGCCGGGACCCCGAGCCACGCGAGGGCCGCGGCGAGCGCCATCAGCCCAACCACCACCGCGAGGGCAAACGGCCAGCGCGCGAGCCCGGTACGCGCCGCGAGTCGGTCCACGAGCGGCGAGCAGAGGTAGGCGACGATCCCGGCGAGCACGAACGGCAGCAGGATGCCTCGCACCAGGTAGAGGAACAGCCCGACGACCACGACGATCACGAGCGCCGTGTTCGGACCGGAGGCTGCGCCGCCCGGCTCGCGCTCCCCGGCCGTCATGAGTACACGCGACCTTTCCAGTGCACGCGGCCCGTGAGCCGCCACCGCACGCTGTCGAGCGCGATCACCGCCCCGACGGTGTAGCCGAACGGAAAGAGCAGCCCGTAGAGGACGGGGATTCGGAAGTGGACGGCCCCCGCGAGGTGCAACCCGAAGGC
>JASHTK010000064.1 GCA_030040575.1 Gammaproteobacteria bacterium | reverse complement strand
GACCGGCCTGCCGCACCGCGGTCGCCGGCCTCCCGAGGCCCGTCGCGACGACGGTGACGCGCACCTGATTCGTGAGATCCGGGTCGATCACCGTCCCCACGACGACCGTCGCGTCCTCCGATGCGAACTGTTTCACAATGTTGCCGACCTCCTGGAACTCCCCGATCGAGAGGTCCATGCCGGCGGTGACGTTGACGAGGATGCCGTGGGCTCCGGCGAGATTGATGTCCTCGAGGAGCGGGGAGGAGACGGCCGCCTCGGCCGCCTCGCGCGCGCGGTTCTCGCCGCTCGCCGCGCCCGATCCCATCATCGCCATGCCGGTCTCCGCCATCACGGTGCGCACGTCGGCGAAGTCGACGTTGATGAGGCCCGGGCGGGTGATGAGCTCCGCGATCCCCTGCACCGCGCCCTGCAGCACCTGGTTCGCGGCCTTGAAAGCATCGAGCAGCGTCGTCTGCGCCCCGAGCACCGTGAGCAGCTTCTGATTGGGGATCGTGATGAGGGAGTCGCAGAACTTGCTGAGCTCGGAGATCCCGTGATCCGCGACCATCGCGCGCTTGCTGCCCTCCATCTCGAAGGGCTTGGTGACGACGGCGACGGTGAGGATGTTGAGCTCCTTGGCGACCTGCGCGACGACGGGCGCCGCTCCCGTCCCGGTTCCCCCGCCCATCCCCGCGGTGATGAACAGCATGTCGCAGCCCTCGACGAGCTCGACGATGCGGTCGCGGTCCTCCATCGCCGCCTGCCGGCCGACCTCGGGGTCGGCGCCCGCCCCGAGTCCCTTCGTGATGTTGCACCCGATTTGCAGGGCGGTCTTGACCTTCGAGTGCTTGAGCGCCTGCGAATCGGTGTTGACGCACATGAAGTCGACGCCCTCGATGCCGCTCGCGACCATGTGCGCGACGGCGTTGCCGCCGCCGCCTCCGACGCCGATCACCTTGATGACGGCACTCTGGCTGTATGCGTCCATTAGCTCGAACATTGCTTGAAGCTCCTCTCGGGGAAAACGGTTGGTGGAATTCCCAGCGTGATCCGTGGCCTTAAGTGATCTCGTGTCTGTCAGCTCTCAAACGGCTCTCGATCCCGTGCCTAGAAGTTGCCCTGGAACCAGGCGCGCATGCGGTCGACGACCGTCTTGGCGCTCCCGAGCGGGCGGCGATGCCGCGCCGGCAGGGCGTTGTCGCGGCCGTAGAGCAGCAGCCCCACGCCCGTCGAGAAAATCGGATTTCGGACGACGTCGGCGAGGCCCTGGACCTGCTGCGGCAAGCCGAGTCGCACCGGCATGTGGAACACCTCTTCGGCGAGCTCGATCGCGCCCTCCATCTTCGCGCTCCCTCCGGTGAGCACGACGCCGGCCGCGATCGCCTCCTCGAAGCCGCTGCGGCGCAGCTCCTCGTGCACGAGGCTGAAGAGCTCCTCGTAGCGCGGCTCGACCACCTCCGCGAGCGTCTGGCGAGCGAGGCGCCGCGCGGGGCGCTCCCCGACGCTCGGCACCTCGATGGTCTCGTCAGGGTTGGCGAGCTGCGAGAGCGCGCACGCGTAGCGGACCTTGATGTCCTCCGCGTGCTGGGTCGGCGTTCGCATGGAGACCGCGATGTCGTTGGTCACCTGGTCGCCCGCGATGGGGATGACGGCGGTGTGGCGGATGGCGCCCGAGGAGAACACGGCGATGTCGGTCGTGCCGCCGCCCACGTCGATGAGGCACACCCCGAGGTCCTTCTCATCCTCGGTGAGCACGGCGAAGCTCGAGGCGAGCTGCTCGAGCACGATGTCGTCCACCTCGAGCCCGCAGCGCTGGATGCACTTCTCGATGTTCTGCGCCGCGCTCTCCGCGCCCGTGACGATGTGCACCTTCGCCTCGAGGCGCACGCCGAACATGCCGATCGGATCGCGGATGCCTTCCTGGCCGTCGACGATGAACTCCTGCGGCAGCACGTGCAGGATCTTCTGATCGGCCGGGATCGCGACCGCCTTCGCGGCGTCGATCACGTGCTCGACGTCCCCGTGCGTCACCTCGCGGTCGCGGATGGCGACGACGCCGTGCGAGTTGAGGCTGCGCACGTGGTTGCCGGCGATGCCGGCGTACACGGAGTGGATCTCGCAGCCGGCCATGAGCTCGGCCTCCTCCACCGCGCGCTGAATCGATTGGACCGTGGACTCGATGTTGACCACGACGCCCTTCTTGAGGCCGCGCGAGGGCTGAGAGCCCATCCCGAGCACCTCGATCGCGCCGTCCGCGGCCGTCTCCCCGACGAGCGCGACGACCTTCGAGGTGCCGATATCGAGTCCGATGACCAGATTTCTGTCCGAATGTTTAGGCATCGTGCGCTGCATCCTCGCCCTTGACGCCCCTTACGGAGCCGCCGACTCGCCAGCCGATCGCAAAACCGTTCGTGTAGCGCATGTCTACGTACGCAATGTCGCTCGCCCGCTGCGCCACGATCTTCGCGGCGACCGTCATGAAGGTCTCGAAGCGCTCATCGACCTCGCGCCGTCCGAGCTTCACCGTGACGCCGTTGTCGAGATCGAACTCCCAGGAGCCGCGCGGATCGAGCCGCAGCGCCGTGACGCGCATGCCGAGCTCGGCGAGGCGCCCCTGCATCGCGAGGTAGCGCTGCGCCACGGCGGGCTCGCTGCCGTCGGGACCCGACAGCCGGGGCAGCTCGAGGGGAATGTGGCGCGCATCGCCCGCGAAGAGCTCGCCCCGGGTGTTGACGAGGCCGCCGTCGGCCCAGCGCGCCGCGGGCACCTGCTCGACGACGCGCACGGTGAGGCCGTGCGGCCAGCTGCGCTCGACGCTCGCCGTATCGACCCAGGGCAGACGCTCGACCGCCGCGGACACCGCGGCGAGGCTCACCCGCACGAGTCCGGCGCCGTGCACGCTCGCGTTGACCGCCCGTTCCACATCGAGCGGCGAGACGCGCTGGAAGCGGCCGGTGATCGCGACCGAGCGGATCGGCCGGTCGAGCGCCGCAAGCAGGAGCGCCGAGACGGCCGCGGCGACCGCGAGGCCCGCGAGCGGGCGCACGATCCTCAACCCCTCGAGCGAGGGCAGCCGGCGCGGGCGCTCGGCGGGCTTGCGGCGATTGCGGCGGCCCCACATCCCTCAGCCCTCCCGTCCCGCCGCGGGCGACTCGTCGCCGATGATCCGCACCTCGGGGACGAGCCGCACGCCGTGAACGCGCTCGACCTGCGCCTGGACGCGCCCGATGAGCCGCTCGATGTCCGCCGCGGTCGCCGCGCCGTGATTGATGATGAAGTTCGCGTGCTTCGTCGAGACGGACGCATCGCCGAGGGCGAGGCCCTTGAGCCCCGCGGTCTCGATGAGCCGCGCCGCATGGTCCCCCGGGGGATTGGTGAACACCGAGCCGCAGCTCCACTCCCCGATCGGCTGCGAGGCCTTGCGCCGCGCGAGCAGCGAGCGCACCTCGGCCGCGCTCGCGCGCGGCGCGCGCTCGAAGTGCAGTGTCGCCGCGAGAAAGCCCTCCCCGGCGACCGGCGGGCGCACGGTGCGGTAGCCGACCTCGTACTCGCGCGCGGAGCGGGTGTGCTCCTCGCCGCGCCGGTCCACGGTCTCGACCTCCCGCACGTGGCTCCAGGTGTCTCCCCCGAAGGCGCCCGCGTTCATGGCGAGCGCGCCGCCGAGGGTCCCCGGGATGCCCGCGAAGAACTCGGCCGGGCCGAGGCCCCAGCGGATGCACTGCCGCGCGATGCGGGCGCAGGCGACCCCCGCCTCGCAGTACACCGTCGTCTCGCTCCGCCGCTCGAGCCGCTCGAGCGCCCCGTGCGTCGCGATCGCGACGCCCCGCAAGCCGCCGTCGCGCACGAGCAGATTGCTCCCGAGGCCGATCCAGTGCACCGGCGCGTCCGGCGGCACGGTCCTCAGGAACGCTGCGAGGTCCGCGCGGTCGCGCGGCGCGAAGAACACCTCGGCCGGGCCTCCGACGTGCCAGGAGGTGTGCCGGCTCATGCGCTCCCCGTACCTCGTCCGCGGCAGGAACTCGGCAGCGACGGACATCACTTCGACCTCCGGCGCAAGGCGGCCGGCGGCACCGCGAGGGCGCCGGGCGATGCCGCGAGGGCGGCCGGCAAGGCGTGCGCGATGGTGGTGATGTGACCGGCGCCCATCGTCACAATGAGATCGTTCGACCGGATCACATCCTTCAGCGCGGTCGCGAGCTCCTCGACCCGCTCGATGAAGATCGGCTCCACCTGCGCGCGCGAGCGCACCGCGCGGCAGATGGCTCGGCCGTCGAAGCCCTCGATCGGCGGCTCGCCGGCGGCGTACACCTCCGTCACGAGCAGCACCTCCGCCGAGGAGAGCACCTTGCCGAAGTCGTCGATCAGGTCGCGGGTGCGCGTGTAGCGGTGCGGCTGGAACGCGAGGACGATGCGGCGGCCGGGATAGCCCTGGCGCAGCGCCTCGAGCGTCGCGGCGATCTCGGTCGGGTGGTGGCCGTAGTCGTCGATGATCGTCACGCGGCCGGCCGAGGTCTCGACATCGGCGATGGGCTGCAGCCGGCGGTCGATGCCCTGGAAGCTCGCGAGCGCGCGCTGCACGGCGGCGTCCTCCGTCTCGAGCTCCGTCGCCACGGCGACCGCGGCGAGGGCGTTGAGGACGTTGTGCGTGCCCGGCAGATTCACCGTGAGCGCAAGCGGCGGGCCGCCGCCCCGCGAGGCGACGCCGGAGCGCAGCACCTCGAAGTGGGTCTGCAGGCCGCTGCGCCGCAGGTTGACCGCTCGCACGTCCGCGCCCGGCTCGAGGCCGTAGGTCATCACCGGGCGGCCGATGCGAGGCAGGATGCTGCGCGCGTGCTC
>JASHTK010000063.1 GCA_030040575.1 Gammaproteobacteria bacterium | reverse complement strand
TCGACCGAGATCAGCGCCATGATGCCGGCGCCACGCAGCACCGCGCCGCCGACCAGCGCGCAGAACGCCAGCACCAGCCCTATGACGCTCAGTATGTCCAAAGGGCGTCCTTCTCGACGCGGCGTCTCGAGCTACATCCCGAGGCCCGAGAGCAGCGCATCCACGTCCTGCTGACCGGAGGCCACCTCGCCCTGGGTGAGCCCGGGCACCGACGGTCCATGGCCCCGGGAGGCGGGCGAGGCCCGATCCGCCGGCACCGCGCCTGCGCCCGAGAGGCGCGTGAGCTCGATGAGCGCCGACTCGAGCTCGCGCACGAGCTCGATCACGCCGCGGATGATCTGACCGGTGAGGTCCTGATAGCCCTGGGTGAGCAGCAGCTCGCTCAAGTTCCGCCGGATCTGCTCGGCGTCGGCGCGCGCGGCGGGCAGGAACGCGTCCATGCGCTTCAGCAACTCGTGGAACTCCTTGAGCTCGATCTTGCGGGAGCGGAACCTCATCCACGGTCCGGCGAGCGTCTCGGCGGCGCGCGCGGTGCGCTCCGCGGGCGGACCCGACTCCTCGACCAGGTCGAGCGTGCGGTGCGCCGCCTCGTCGGTGAGCTTCAGCACGTGCGCGAGACGCTGGCGCGCGTCCGGGATCTCCTTCTCGGCGAAGTCGGCGAGCCGCGCATCGAGGCGAAAGCGGTCGAGGGCGACCTTGAGGTTCGAGGTGAGGTCGCGCAGCTCGTTGAACAGCTCGGGCCTGCGCGTGTGCACCAAATCGTCGAGCACGGCGAGGAACGCGGCGTCATCGCCGCGCTCGAGCGCCGCGGTGAGCGCAGCCACGCGGGCGCCGTACTGGGTCTTGAGGGCATCCGAGCTCGTGCCGGCCATGTCACTTCGCCGCACCGTTCAGGATCTTGTCGAGCTTCTCCTTCAGCGTCTCGGCGGTGAAGGGCTTGATGATGTAGCCGTTCACCCCGGCCTGGGCGGCCTCGATGATCTGCTCGCGCTTCGCCTCGGCGGTGAGCATGAGCACCGGCAGCTTCGCGAGCTTCTCATCGGCGCGCACGGCCTTCAGCAGCTCGAGACCGGGCATCCCGGGCATGTTCCAGTCGGTGATGAGAAAGTCGATGCCGCCGCCCTGCAGCAGCGGGAGAGCCGTGTTGCCGTCGTCGGCCTCGGTGACGTGGTGGTAGCCGAGGTCGTGCAGCAGGTTCTTGATGATCCGGCGCATGGTGGAGAAGTCATCGACCACCAGGAACTTCGTGTCTTTGCTCACCTCTCGGGCCTCCTCACTCAGCGTGCCGCGCCGCCGTCCTGCGCCGCGCTCGAACTGTGCGCCTCGCTCCAGGCGGCGAGCCGGGCCTTGAGCCGCATGAGGGCCTGGCCGTGCAGCTGGCACACTCGCGACTCGGTCACCTTCAGCACGGCGCCGATCTCCTTGAGGTTGAGCTCGTCGCTGTAATAGAGCGACATCACGAGCTTCTCCCTCTCGGGCAACGTGTCGATCGCCCGGGCGAGCGCCCCGCGGAACACCTCATCGGCGGTCTCGCGAAACGGATCGGCCGAGTCCGGGGCCGCCGCGGCCGTCACGTCCTCGAGGCTCGCGAGACGGCAGGTGGCCGCGTCCTGCACAATCGAGTGATACTCCTCGAGCGAGATCCCGAGCCGCTCGGCGATCTCGCCGTCCCGCGCCTCGCGGCCGGTCTCCTTCTCGATCTCGCGCATCACCGCCGCCACCGCCCGCGCCTTGCGGTGCACGGACCGGGGCGCCCAATCGAGTTTGCGCAGCGCATCGATCATCGCTCCCCGAATGCGGATTCCCGCGTAAGTCTCGAAGCTCGCGCCCCGGTTGGCGGTGTAGTTCGCGGCCGCCTCGAGGAGCCCGAGCATCCCGGCCTGGATCAAATCCGCAACGTCCACCGACGGAGGCAAGCGTCCGGCGAGATGGTAGGCGATGCGCTTCACCAGCTCTGCGTGCCGCGTCACGAGCGCGTCGGTCTTGCCGTCCGCGCGGGACGCCGCGTAGGCGCCCGTCGCGTTCATGGCACCACCTCCAGGTGCACGGCCGGCCGCTGCACCAGGCGCTCGACGAAGAACTCGAGGTTGCCTCGCGGGCCCGGGGGTACCGGCCATTTATCGGCCCGCGCCGCGAGTTTCTTGAATGCCCGGGCCGCCGGGCTCGATGGAAACGCCTCGATCACCGCGCGCTGGCCGCGGATGGCGCGCCTCAGGCACTCGTCATCGGGGATCTCCCCCGCATAGTCGAGCACCACCTCGAGGAACCGTCCCGTGACCCGCTCGAAGCGGCGGAACAGCTCCTCGCCCGCGCCGGGCGCGCGCGTCAAATTCGCGAGGACCCGGAACCGGGAGACCCCGTGCTGGCGGCTCAACACCTTCACCAACGCGTAGGCGTCGGTGAGCGAGGCCGGCTCATCGCAGATCACGATCAGCACCTGCTGCGCGGCCTGTGAGAACTGCGTCACACCGTGCGCGATGCCGGCCGCGGTGTCGATGATGAGGACATCGAGCCGCGCGGCGAGTGCGCTGAACGCCTGCACCAGCCCGAGGTGCGCGGCGGCGTCGAGATTGGCGAGCCGCGCGACGCCCGAGGCGGCCGGGATCACCTGGAAGCCCTGCGGCGCCGCGAGCAGGATCTCATCGAGCGTCCGCTCGCCGGAGAGCACGTGTGCGAGGGTGTAGCGCGGCGTGAGGCCGAGGAACACATCGACGTTCGCGAGGCCGAGATCCCCGTCGAGCAGCACCACTCGGCGGCCCGAGCCCACGAGCGCGCAGGCGAGGTTGACCGCGACGCTCGTCTTGCCGACCCCGCCCTTGCCGCCGGTGACGGCGATGACCCGCACGGGTCCGGCGAGCCCGAGCAGCTTGGCGCGGCTGGCGAGGCGGTTCTCAGGCGAGGGCATGGGCGAGCTCTCCAAAGCGTCGTTTGAGCAGGTCCTCGTCGGCCGCAGCGCCGCTCGTGCGGGCGAGCTGCACCGCGCTCGTGACCAGCTCGAGCGCGCGCGCGGGCCGCAGGTCCTCGGGCACCCGCTGCCCCTCGCTCACGTACGAGATCGGCAGCCGCGAGCGCATGAGCACGGAGAGCGCGCCGCCGAGGCTCGCCGCCTCGTCCACCTTGGTGAGCACGCAGCTCGCCGGATGGGCCGGCGCGAACCGCGCGACGGCCTCCTCCACGGCGCCCGCTTGCGTGCTCGCGGCGAGCACGAGGGCGGTCTCGAGCTGCGGCCCGGCCGCGGCGAGCGCGGCGAGCCGGCTCGCAAGCTGCGCATCGCGCTGGCTCGAGCCCGGCGTGTCGATGAGGATCAGGCGGCGGCGGTCGAGCCGGCCGATGAGCTCGCGCAGCTCGCCGAAATCCTCGAGCGGGTAGACCGGCGCGCCGAGCAGCTGCCCCAAGGAATGCAGCTCCCCCTGCGCGCCCATGCGGAGCGAGTCCCCGGCGATGAGCGCGAGGTCGCGCGGACCGTGCAGGAGCACCCAGCGCACGGCGAGCTTCGCGAGCGTCGCCGACTTGCCGACGCCCGTCGGTCCCACGAGCGCGATCCGGCCGCCCTCCTGCAGCCAGCGGTCGCCGGTCACGAGCACGCGCTGCGCGATGCTCGCGATCGTCAGCCGGCGTGCGCTCGTGATCTCCATGCCGGCCGGCAGCGCCGCAACGGCCTCCGCGGCGAGCTCGGGCGCCAAGCCGACCTCCGTGAGCTCGCGCAGCATCTCCGTGTGGATCGGCGCGCGACGCGCGAGGTCCCTCCAGGCGATCTGGGCGAGCTGCGTCTCGAGCATGCGCCGCAGCGTCTTCAGCTCGCTTTCCAGCGCGACGACAGAGGGCGCAGGCGGAGCCTCCGCGGCGGGCGCCGGGAAGGCAGCCGCTGCAGAGACCGGTGCCGCAGAGACCGGTGCCGCAGAGGCGGGTACAGACGAAACGAGAGCAGGCGAAACGGGGGCAACCGGGGCGGGCGCAGCGGGGGCGGGCTTCCGCT
>JASHTK010000062.1 GCA_030040575.1 Gammaproteobacteria bacterium | reverse complement strand
GATCAGCTCCCAGTGCTCGTCCGATATGCGCAGCACGCATAGATCTTACCTATGAATTGCGCGATGTGAACGGTTTTGAGATAGGTTCTAGTTAAGGCGGACCGGACCGGCGTGCTCATCAAGAAACGGGGACTCAGATCGTCAACAGCTCGTCGCCACGACCCGTAGACGCAGGCTTGCACCACAGAGGGCTTTCGCATTCGGCGCGAACGAGACGTATGCTCACACTCTTGAAACATCATCCGTCGCGCCATTGGAGATGAGCATGGGTGCCGTGGATTCCGTGGTCATCGAATCGCCGATTCCCGCGTTCGAGGTTCCTGCGACGACTCTCCCGCGCTATATGCGCGCGCTCGCACGCGAGCGCGGCGAGCAGCTTGCGATTGTGGAGGGACCCACGGGCCGGCGCCTCACCTACGCACAGCTTGATCAACAAATTGGGCGCATCGCGGCGGGTCTGGTGTCGTGTGGCTTCGGGTCAGGGGACACATTGCTGATGGTCGCACCCAATTCGCCCGAGTGGACCATCGTGGCGCTGGGCGCACTGGCGGCCGGCGGCATAATGAGCGGCGCCGATCCGGCGAGCAGCGTTTCCGATCTCGCACACCAGATGGGTGACTGCGGCGCCCGTTTCGTGTTCACGACAGATTGCCTGCGCGAGAAAGTGTGTGAAGCGGCGACCGCGGTCGGCGGTGCGACGCTCGTGGTGCTCGGCGAGCTTGACGGCCGCGATATTGGGTATCACAGTCTTCTCGCCAGTGTGGACCCCGAATCGCCGACCGCCGAGGACCCCGACGCGCTCGCGGCGCTTCCCTACTCCTCCGGCACGACGGGCCTACCGAAGGGCGTGCGACTGAGCCATCGCGCAATCCTTTCAAACCTGCTGCAGTTCAGCGTCCATCTCCGCGAGCCGGACGTGAAACAAAGCGCGTTCAGGCTGGTGTTTCTACCGATGTTTCACATCAGCGGCTTCTTCACGGCATTGCTGTCGCTGGTCGAGGGACGCACGATCGTGACCATGCCGCGCTTTGAGCCCGAGTCCTTCTTGCAGGCGTTGCAGGACTTTCGCATTACCCACCTCACGCTCGTGCCGTCCCTGGTGCACTTCCTGCTACATCATCCGCTCGTGGCGAGGTACGACCTGTCCTCGCTCAGACGCGTGGGCTGCGGCGCCGCGCCGCTGGGTAAGACTCAGGAACAGGAGGCCGGCAAGCGCCTCGGCTGCACGGTCACGCAGTCCTACGGCATGACCGAAGCCGCCGGCGTGATAACGACAAATCGGCCGGGCCGGGAGCGTCCCGGCTCGGGCGGTGAGTTGGTCCCAGGGACGCAGGCCCGAGTCATCGATCCTGTCACGCTGGCTGATGTGCCGCGCGGTACGCCCGGTGAGATCTGGTTCCGCGGTCCACAGGCGTTTCTCGGTTACCACAACAAGCCCGAGGAGACGGCTGCCACGATCACGAGCGACGGCTGGGTGCGCACGGGCGACATCGGATATTTCGACCTGGAGGGCTATCTGTACGTGACCGACCGCCTTAAGGAGCTCATCAAGGTCAAGGGCTTCCAAGTGGCGCCCGCCGAGCTCGAAGCTCTTTTGTGTTCACATCCACAGGTTGTCGACGCGGCGGTCATCGGTCGTGCGGATGAGCGTTGTGGAGAGGTGCCCGTGGCCTACGTTGTACCCCGCGGGGCGCTCGACACGTTGATCCTTATGGACTGGCTCGCGCAGCGCGTCCCTGAGTACAAGCGGCTCGGGGACGTGGTGGCCTGTGATGCGATCCCCAAGACGCCAGCAGGCAAGCTCCTGCGGCGCGAGCTGCGCCTGATCGACGCGCGGCGCGCCGCCGGCGAGGTAGAGAGGCGGTAAAGGTCGGGCGTAATTCCTGCGGTTCGAGACCGGATTTCAGAACCCGCCGAAACGTATTTGGTGCATTAGGGGAACAGGCTTTAGATACTGCAGATCTCGGCTATCAATCTTCAAGCAAGCGCCGTATCCCACTGTTTCTTCAACGACCAGAAACTCCACCGACCCGGTCCAAACTTGAACTGCCGCTTGCGGATCCGATGAGCCAGCTCAAGTCCGGCCAGAGTGACGGCCGCCGTCCGATAGGACTTGAAGCCGAGCATAGGTCGACACCGGCTCTTGATCGCGCGGTGATCTTGTTCGATGACGTTGTTGAGATAGGGGCTCCTGCGCACGAGGACGTACTTCCAGCGATGATCCTCGCGACGCAGCCGTCGCAGGCCCAAGTGACTGAGTTTATGGCCATCGAGCGTGATCTTGCGCGGCCAGCGCGGCGCGCAGGATGCGACCGCCTTCCGGAAGAAGGCCATTGCCGCAGTGATTCCGCGTCCGGGATGGAACAGCGATTCGACCGTCTTCCCCTCCTTGTCGACGGCACGATAGAGGTATCCTGTTTTAGGCCGGGTCCGAATGAAGGTCTCATCGACGCGCCAGGACGAGCCGACGGGTTGCGCCCGGCGGTTCCACCGCTTCTCGTACTCAGGCACGTACCGATAGACCCAGCGCATGATCGTTGTGTGGCTGACGTGCACGCCCCACTCGGCCATCAGCGACACGAGATCGCGATAGCTCAGGCGGTACGTCAGGTACCAGCGGACGCAGCCCTCGATGACTTCACGAGGAAACCGTCGACGCCGGTAGATCGCATCACGTTCAATAGGTTGAGTCACGGTCCGGCTCCAGGCAAAGGAACTCGGATATCACGACTCAACCGCTAATGCACCAGAACCCTCCTGGCAAAGAAAGTCCCTGCGAGGGTGTCACCGAAGTCCTGAGACCCCCCGTGAGCATTCGGGCTCATAGGTGGCAGTTTATTCCGGACACATAGGTAACACTTTTCGGCATTTGTGGTTCTCAGGGGGAGAGGCAGATGCCGTGGCGGGAGTGTTACAAGATGGACGAACGGCTGCGCTTTGTGGCTCGAATTCTGGACGGAGAGAAGATGGCCGTCCTGTGCCGGGAGTTCGATATCTCCCGCAAGACCGGTTACAAGATCTTCGCCCGCTACAAGGACTGCGGGCTGGAGGGCCTCACCGATCGCAGTCGCAGGCCCTATCGCCAGGCCAACCGCCTGCCCTTCCAGGTGGAGAACTTCATCATTCAGCTCAAACGGGAGCACCCCAGCTGGGGTGCTCCGAAGCTGCGCGAGCGGCTGCGCCGCAAGCATCCCGATATCCCGCTCCCGGCTATCAGCACTGTGCATGCGGTGCTCGATCGGCACGGCCTCGTCACTCGTGGCCGCAAGGCTCGGTACAAGGCCGAAGGCACTGCACTCTCTCGGCCGACCGTGCCCAATGATCTCTGGTGCGCCGACTACAAGGGCGAGTTCATGCTCGCCGATCGCCGCTACTGTTATCCGCTGACCATCACCGACTTTGCCAGCCGCTACCTGATCGGCTGCGAGGCCCTCGCCAACACTCGTGCGGAGTACGCCTTCACCGTTTTCGAGAGGATATT
>JASHTK010000061.1 GCA_030040575.1 Gammaproteobacteria bacterium | reverse complement strand
AGCCGGCGCAGCGCCTGGCGCTGGGGCGCCTCATCCTCGGCGATGAGCGCCGTCGCCTTCATCCGCGCGCGGACGCCTCATTCGGCAGAGTCGGTCTCGTGAGCATCGTCTTCGGGGATGTGGACGGAGGCCACCGCGCCCCCTTCCGCGCCGCTCATGAGTGAGAGGGCTGCGCGGCCGCCGTATTTCAGCGCGAGCTGCACCCGGATGTTCGAGAGCCCGACGCCGTGACCGAGGCCCGCCGAGAGGCCGACTCCATTGTCCGCCACGGTCACGGTGAGATACGTCCCGTCGGCGCGGCGCTCCCGGCTCGCGCCGATCCGGATCTGGCCGGGGCCGGGCTTGGGCTCGATGCCGTGCTTCACGGCGTTCTCGACGAGCGTGAGCAGGATGAGCGGCGGGAAGGCGGCGCTCCGCAGGACCTCCGGCACATCGACCGTGTAGGTCAAGCGATCGGGCAGCCGAACGCGCATCAGCTCGAGGTAGCTGCGGCAGATCCGCAGCTGCTCGGCGAGCGTCGGGCGCTGCTGGCTTTGCCGAAAGACCGGCATCGCGGCCCGCAAGTGCTCGACCAGGGCATCGATCACGGCTTCCGCGCGGTCGACATCCTCGCGCAGCAGCGAGCGCAGCGAGGCGAGCGTGTTGAACAGGAAGTGCGGCTCGATCTGCGCCTGCAGCACGAGCAGCTGCAGGTCCGTCTCCTGCTTCAGCAGCTGCAGCTCGCCCACCTCGCGCTCGCGGGCCTCCTCGATGCGGCGGCGCTGCTCGCCGAGGTACGGCGGGAGCGCGAGGCCCCCGCTCAGCAGCCAGAACAGCACGGATGCGCCGACGAGCGCGAGCGGCGAGCTCGTGATGGCGTGATAGCGCACCAGGTAATTCTCCGCCACCACATGCATCTCGAGCGCTCGAGGCACCACGACGCCATCGACGTACGCCTTGCCGAGCCACTGCAGCGCATCGCCCGCGACGACACCGGCGAACACGGCCGCGACGACGCCGGTGATCTCCCGCCTCATCGGCCAGTGGCGGCTGCGAACCCAGGTGGCGGCGAGCGGCCCGAGGCAGATGGTCACGATCATCGTCTCGGCGACGCCCAATGCGAGCATGAAGCCGATGCGCCCGTTCTCGAGCATCACGCCGTTCGCCGCCCCTTCCCACACGGCGTAGATGCACCCGAACGTCGCAAACAGAATGGACCGGCGCCACGACCAGTCCCAGGAGAATGCGGCGTAGCGGCGGTAGTCGATGACGGTCCGGGCACGCCAGCCCTTGCGCGCGGCGTGCTCGGCCGCCCGATCGCGGCGCGCGGCGAAGCTCGGTCGTGCGCCGCCGGGGAGCGCCGCGGCGAATCTCGCGGGGGCACCGGCCGGCGCGCCGCTCACCCGCGCCCCCGCCGTGAGGCTGAGGCCCGGCTCGCTCTCGGCCCCAGGGCTCATGGGTCCTCTACACCACGGCGTTGAGCGCGCGCGCAACCGGCAGGCGCGCCGCGCGGATCGCCGGCAGCAGTCCCCCGGCGAGCCCGATCACGCAAGCCCAGACGATCCCGAGCGTGAGCAGATCCGGCCTCACCGACATCGCAAAGGCGATGGGCGGCTGCAAGCCGCTCAGCTCCATGCTCGAGACGTGGCCGTTGAAGAAGATCCACGCGCAAAGCGCCCCGAGGAGCCCGCCGCCGACCGCGAGCAGCAGCGCCTCGGCGAGCACCGAGACCACCACCGAGCCTGCGCCGAAGCCGATGGCGCGCAGGGTCGCGATCTCGACCGAGCGCGAGCTGACCGACGCATACAGGCTGTTGAGCGCGCCGAACAGCGCGCCGGCCGCCATCATGCCGCCGATGAAGTACCCGATCCACTTGAGGACCGTGTTCAGCGCCTGCGACTGGGCGGCCGCGAAGGCGGACTCGAGATACGCGTTGACGTGCAGCGTCGGATCCGCGGCGAGCGCGCGCTTCAGCTGGTCGAGGGAACCCGGCCCGGCGAGCCGCACCGTGATGCTCTGGAACCAGTCGCGCTGATACGCGGCGAGCAGCGTCTGAGCGTCCGTGAGGACCTGCGAGTCGAACGTGCTCGGTCTCGAGCTTGCGAAGATCCCGACGACGGTCCAGTCCCCGCTCTGGAACTCGAGATGGCTGCCGAGCCCGAGGCCATAGCGCTCCTCGAGCGAGCGGCCGACGAGCAGCTCGTGCAGGCCCGGACGGAACATACGCCCCTCGACGAGGTGCAGCTCCGGGCGCAGCTCGGGCTCGACGCTCGCGACACCGCGCAGCGCGACGTTGATCAGCTTGCCGCCGCTTTTCGGCTCCACCTGGACCTGTGCGAGGGCCTCGGCGGCCGCAATGGGACGGCCCTCGCGGTCCCGGGCGATGCCCGGAGCGTCCAAGATGTTCGCGACCGAATCGCGCGGAATGCTGCTCATCGCCTCCTGCAGCGCTCCGCCCGAGAGGATGAGCGCCCGATCGGGACTGCCCGCGCCGGCGATCGTCTGCGAGAAGCTCACCGCCATCGCCAGGACGCTCACGAGCACCGCGACGACGCCCGCGATGCCGATGACGATCACCAGGGAGGCGCCGGTTCGCTGCGGGAGATTGCGCAGGTTCATGCCGACCACCGCGGAGAGTTGCCGGAACACGCTCATGGGCTCGACCTCAGCGCACCGCGAGGGCATCGATGATCGTGAGTCGCTGCGCGCGCCAGGCCGCGGGCAGGGCGCTCGCGAGCGCGAGCAGCACCGCAAATCCGACTCCGATCGCAAAGACGATCCCCGGCAGGCGCAGGCCAGGGGCTCCGACCCGCGCCATCACCGTGCCGAGGGCGGGCAGCAGCGCGAGGGCGATGAGCAGGCCGAGCACGGCCGCCCCCACGGTGAGCAGCACGGCCTCGCTCACCACGAGCGCCGAGACGCCCCGGTCGGTGAATCCGAGCGTCTTCATCACCGCGAACTCGTGCGTGCGCTCGCGGAACGCCTGCATCAGCGTGCTGCCGGTGAGCAGCAGCAAGGTCGCAAAGGCGGCGGCGACGATCGCCTCGACGAAGAAGTCGAGGTCCCCGATCTGCGCGAGCTGTCCTTGAGCGTTCGCCCGCTCGGTCTCGGTGTGGGTGCGGTGCGCGGAATTGGCGAACAGATTGTCGATCGTGTTCGCGATGCTCGCCGCCTGGGACGCATCGGCGATCATCATCTGATACATCTGCACCGTGCCCGTGTCGGTCGCCCGCGCCGTATCGAAGTACGCGTAGTTCATGAGCACGATCGGCTCGTCCCGGATGGGGCTGTCGGGGATGTCGAACGTCCCGACCAGATCGAAGGCCCAGTCCGAAGTGCCGTCCTTCTTGAGCGCGTTGAGCGCATGGATCGGGATCCGGTCGCCCGCCTTCAATCCGAGCCGCGCGGCGAGGCTCTGCGCGACGAGCGCCCCGGTACGGGCGTGCAGGAACGCCGCGCGCACCGCGGGCGACAGGCTGAACATCGGGTTCTCCGCGAAGAAGTTGTCCGAGTCCACCGGCAGGACGATCACGATGTTGCGCAGGGACTGGTAGTCGCCGATGAACAAGGACCGGTACGTGACGCGCGTGATGCCCGGCACCGCCTCGATCTCGGAGAGATCGGCGAGCGGCAGCGGCAGGCCCGCCGGATTGGTCGCGATGAGCACGTTGAGCCGGCCTTGGTTGACGAGCTGCTTGAAGGTGGTGTCGATCCCCTGGAGCATCCCGAACAGCAGGAAGGCGACGACGATCGAGAGCACCGTGAAGATCGTGCGGACCTTCTTGCGCCACACGCCGATCCAGATGAGGCGGAAGAACTTCATGGCGCTCGCTTGGTGCGCTTCATGCCGTGCGCTTCATGCCGCGCTCTTCACGGCGGCCTCGATGAGCTGCCCCTTGTCCACGTGCAGGATGCGCGAGGCGTAGTCGGCGGCCTTCTGGTCGTGCGTCACCATGACGATCGTCTTTTGCTGATCGCGGTTGAGCAGCTGCAGGAGCCCTAAGATCTCGCCCGCCGAGGCGCGATCGAGATCGCCCGTCGGCTCATCGCACACGAGCAGGGTCGGATCGGCGATCAGGGCGCGGGCGATCGCGACGCGCTGCTGCTGCCCTCCGGAGAGCTCGGCCGGCTTGTGCTTGGCGTGGGAGGTGAGGCCGACGAGCTCGAGGGCCGCGGCGACGTTGCGCTTGCGCTGCGCGCTCGAGAGCGAGGTGAGCAGCAGCGGCAGCTCGATGTTGCGCTCGGCCGAGAGCATCGGCATCAGGTTGTAGAACTGAAAGACGAAGCCGACGTGCCGCGCGCGCCATTTGGCGAGCTGGCCGCTCGAGAGGTTCTGGATGTGCTCGCCCGCGACGATGATCTCCCCGGACGTTGGCCGATCGAGCCCGCCGATCAGGTTGAGCAGGGTGGTCTTGCCCGACCCCGAGGGGCCCATCAGCGCGAGGAACTGCGCGGCGGGCACCTCGAGGTCGAGCTGGTGGAGCACCTCGATCGTCTGCTTGCCGCGGACGTAGCGCTTGATCACATTGTGCAGGGATACCAGTGATGCCATGAAAGCCACCCTCTTGTTCGAGATCTGGTGCGACGCTTGCCCGGAGCACTCGCGCGGCGGACCCGCCCGAATCGCTCGATCTACTGCGTGATACGGATCCTCGCGCCATCGTGGAGCTTGGTGAAATCCCCGATCGCGACGCTCGCTCCAGGGTCGAGGCCCGAGAGGATCCATTGGCTGTCGCCGTTGCGCGCGCCGAGCCGCACGGCGTGGCCCTCGACGGTGGCGCCGTCGATCACGAAAACGGTGCCGGTGCTCGAGTCCCCGTTCGTCTCGACCGCGGCGGAGGGAACGGCGACCGTCGTCCCGGCCGCCGCGGACGCGTTCGCCGGCGAGCTGCCGGCGCCTGGCGCTGCCGCGGACGACGCATCGGCGAGGAACGACACCCGCGCCCCCATCTGCGGCAGCACGCGGGGATCTTTCTGCTTGAACCCCACGCGCACCTGCACCGTCGCCTTCGATTTATCGGCGGTCGGGATGATCGCGATCACCTCGGCCGGGATGTGCCAGTCGGGGTAGGCGTCGAGCGTGATCGTCGCCGGCTGGTGCGGGTACACGCGGCTGATGTAGTTCTCGCTCACGTCCACGTCCACCTCGAGCGAGTTCATGTCCACGATCTCGGCGAGGCCGCCGCCCCCGGAGAAATCCGGGGAGACGATCTGTCCGGGCTGCGCATTCTTCGCGGTGACGACGCCGTCGAAGGGCGAGCGGATCACCGTGTCGTCCTCATAGCGCTGGTTGACCAATACAGCCGCCTGGGCGACCGCCAGGTTTTGCGCGGCGACGTCGGCCGCCGCCACGTCGGCATCGTAGCTCGACTTGGTCGCATCGAAGGTATCCGGGCTGATGAGGCCCTCGGCGAGCTCTTTCTGATCGCGCAGGAAGATCGGCCGCTCGTCCTCGGCGGCGACCCTGGCCGCCACCAGGGCGGCCTGCGCCTGTTTCACCTGGGCCTCGGTTTGCACGAGCGCCGCGCGCACGTTGCTGTCGTCGAGACGCGCGATGATCTGTCCCGCCTTCACGTTCTCGCCCTGCTGCACGAGCATCTCATTCACCTTGTAGATGCTCTTGCCCGAGACGATGGCGTCGCGGAGCGCGACGACGTACCCGGAGGCATCGAGGATCGAGCCGACCGCCGGAGCGCCGCTCGTGCTCGCTGTCACCGCCTGCGCGACGGCGGACTGCACGGGAACGGCGTCGGCCCGGGAGACCATCCAGTAGCCGACCCCCGCAGCGCCCGCCACCACGGCGGCAATGATGCCGATCACGAGGCCGGCGCGACCTCCCCGGCGTCCTGTGCTCGCGGGCGTCGGCGGGGGCCGGTCGATCCGCAGCTGCTCGAGAAGCGAGGATTTCTGATCCATGGACGGCTCTTCCTCAAAGTTGCGGCCGCGGCGCGGGGTTCTCGGCCGCGGGCCCCGGTAGCGTGCCCGGATCCTTGCGATGCCACCAGCCGCCCCCGAGCGCCTGGAACAGCGTGACGGTGTCAGTGTAGCGGCTCGCGAGCGCGCGCACATAGTTGAGGCGGGCCTGCTGATAGCTCTGCTGCGCCGCCAAGAGCGTCACGAAATCCACGGCGCCGACGGCGTACTGCCGCTCGGTGAGTTCGAGGCTCGCCTGAGCGGTCTCGAGCGCATCGCGTTGCGCGCCGAGCGCCTCCGCGTCGTTCTCGAGCGCCGTGAGCGTATCGGCGACGCTCTGGAAGGCCTGCAGGACCACCAGCCGGTACTGGGAGATCGCCTGATCGTAGGCCGCGATCGCCGCGCGCCGCTTCGCGAGCAGCGCCCCGCCCTGGAACAGCGGCGCGGTGATGCTGCCCGCAAGACTCCACACACCGGAGCTCGACTCGGCCAAGGTCGCGACGTTCCCGGAGGCATTGCCGAGCGAGGTGCTGGTGAGCGTGAGCTGGGGCAGCATGTTCGCCGTCGCGATGCCGATCTGCGCGCTCATCTGGTGCACGACGGCGGCCTGCTCGCGGATGTCCGGCCGCTGCGCGACGAGCGAGGAGGGCAGGCTCACCGGCAGGTCCTGCGGCAGCTTCAGATCGGCGAGGTCGAGCTCGACCGGGGTCGCATCCCTCGGGGAGCGCCCGGTGAGCAGGGCGAGCTGGTGCTCGGCCTGCGCGAGCTGCTGCTGCAGCGGCGGGAGCGTCGCGCGCCCCGCGGCGAGGTTCGATTGCTGCTGGAGGATGTCGGCGCGCGTTTGAGTGCCGAGCTCGTAGCGGCGCTGGACGACCGAGAGCTGGCGCTCCTCGAGGGCGATGATCTCGCGCGTGGCGGCGATCTGGGCGCGCACGGAGGCGAGCTGGATCGCCTCGGAGACGACATTGGAGGTGAGCGTCAGATAGCTCGCCTCGAGCACGAAGCTCTGATACAGGGCCTGCGCCTGCAGCCCCTCGACCGTGCGCCGCTCCTTGCCGAAGATGTCGAAGGTGTAGGAGACCTGCACGTTCGCCTGAAAGATGTTGGAGATGAAGTTCGGAAATCCCGGGAAGACCTCCGCACCGCTTTCCTGGTAGCGCTCGGCGAACCCCGTGCCCGCGAGCTGCGGCAGGAAGTTGCCTTCCTCCGCCCGGACGTTCTCCCGGGCCTCGCGCAGCGCAGCCTGCTGGGTCGCGATGTCGGGGTAGCTCGCCATCGCCTGCTCGATGAGGGCATCGAGCCTGGCGGAGCCGAAGAGCGTCCACCATTGCCCGGGCAGGTCGCGGCCGAGCTCGAAGCGCTGCGCCTCCCCGCCGGGGCCGGCGACGCCGGTGGATGCGGTCTGCGCCGGGAGCGCCTCGGGGGTATACCCGTCCTGCGCGGGTCGGGCCGGCGGGTGGTAGTTCGGTCCGACCGCGCAGCCGGACAGCGCGAGCGCGATCCCCGCGCCGGCGCACGCGCAGGCGCGGGCGAGCAAGTTCGAGGCGTGCTTCGGTGTCATGGTTGCGTTAGATGCGGCTGGCGGTCGGTACGCTTATACCCGCGAGGGACGCTCTCGGCTGCGCCAACGGCAGGAGCAAGGTATCCGAAGTCTGTGACAGGCGATTCATGATGCGACGAATCCCTACTTTTGCCGGACGGGAGGAGCCTCGGTGCCGATGAGCGAGCCCGTCAGCCGGCTCGCGCGAGGCGGCGCATCGCCAGGCCGCCGAAGGCGAGAGTGATCGCGACGAGGATCGTGATCGAGCGTCTCGGATCGATGAATCCCGTCGCGAGGTTCGCCGCCGAGAGCGCGAGCTGCTCGATGTGAAAGGCCGGCCAGACGACCGCCCACGCCTGCAGAGGCTTCGGCAACGGGAAGAACAATCCGGAGAGGTACAGCATCGGCAGGTACACGATCTGCGTGACGCCCGGCGCCGCCGCCCCGGAGGAGTGCACCCCGATCCACAGCCCAAGGGCGCAGAGCGGCACCGCGCCGCCGACCGCGACCGCCAGGAAGGCGAGCGTCTGCGCGGCGTCGAGCGGGAAGCCTCCCGCCAGGCGCGCCACCGCGAGGACGATCCCCATCGCGAGCGCCGAGAACGCCACGGCGGCGAGGGTTTTCGCGACGAGATAGGCGCCCTGCGGCGCCGGCAGCGCGCGCTTCAGCGTGAGGAGGCCCGAGTCGCGCTCCTGGGCGAGGGGACAGCCGACGCCGAACAGCGCGGGTCCCGCCGCCGCGAAGACGCAGAAGCCGGCCAGGAGGAGCCGGGCCGCGGAAGGGGCGGCATTGCCGTGGAGCACGAGCAAGCGGATGAGCAGGTACAGGCCGCCCGGCAGCAGCAGGAACGGAATCACGAACATGGGCATCCGGAGCTTTTGCACGAACTCGTACTTCGCTTCGATCAGGTAGGCGCGCAGCAGGCGCGAGGCGTTCATCAGGCAGCCTCCTTGGTGAGCTCGGTAAAGGCCTCGGACAGTCCGGCATGGCGGATTTCCAGGTCGCGCAGCTGCAAGTCCGCGGCGAGGAGGCGGCGCGCGATCTCCTCGGCGTCGGTCGCGGTGATCTGCAGCCGATTGCCGTTGCGGGCGGCGTGGAGGACGGACGGCCATCGGCAGATCTCAGCCGCATCGAGCGCGCTCGAGCAGCGGATCTCCTTGCGCGCCACCACCGAGCGGATCTCATCGACCGTTCCGCAGGCGATCAAGCGTCCGTGCGCGAGCACCGCGACCCGGTCGGCGAGCGTCTGGGCCTCCTCGAGGTAGTGGGTCGTGAGAACGATGGAGCAGCCGCTCGCGACGAGATCGCGAAGCGTACGCCACATCGCCTCGCGCGCCTGGACGTCGAGGCCCACGGTCGGCTCATCAAGAAAGAGCAGCCGGGGCCGGCCGCAGACGGCGAGCGCGAATTGCACCTGGCGCTTCTCGCCGCCTGAGAGCTTCCCGTAGCGCCGCGCCCCGAGGGCCGCCGTGCGGGTGAGGGCGAGTACCTCCTCGAGCGGCAGGGGAGCGGGATAGTAGCTCGCCGTGAGATCGAGGAGCTCGCGGACCCGCAGCTCCGCTGCGAGCCCCGCCTCCTGCATCATCACCCCGACCCCGCGGCGGCTTTCCACCTCGAGGGGCGAGCGACCGAGGAGGCGCACCGTCCCGCTGTCGGGCTGCGTGAGCCCGAGCCACAGGGCGATCGCCGTCGACTTGCCGGCGCCGTTCGGGCCGAGCAGGGCGAGCAGCTCGCCCGGGCGGACCTGAAGGCTCAGTCCGGCGAGCGCGACGGTTGCCCCGAATCGCTTGTGCACGGCCTTGAGCTCGGCGAGCGCGGCCGCGCGCTGCATCGGTTGAGTCGGTGAACTCGGTTGAATCGGCTCAGGGTCGCTCATGATCGGCTGGCTCCCGTGAACGGCTCTTCAGATGAACTCGCGCTTGCGCGCGAGGCGGTAGGCGAGCAGCGCGAGGATGAGCGTGGCGAGTGCGAGCTCGGCTGCGAGGATCGCGATCAGCGCCCCGCTCCAGAGCGCGGTCGGGCCGCTCATCGTGGCCTGAATGGAGGGGATGCGCTGGATGAAGTACAGGAAGAAGCTCGTCGAGACGCTCATCGAGGCGATGGTGAGGCCGATCCAGGTGTCGGAGTCGGTACAGAGCGAGACGGCGAGGATCAAGCAGAACTCATCGAGAAAGTACAGCCACGCGGCGACCGAGACCGGGACCATCCCGTGCCCGATCGGGGAGATGCTGATCAGGATGAGGCTGCCCACGGCGAGCACCACCCAGGGCACGAGGAACGAGGCGGTCGCCGCAATCACCTTGGCGACCGCATACTGCCCCGGCGAGAGGGGAAAGCTCAGCGCGAAGGCGAGGGTCCGCTCCTTGCGCTCGGCGACGATCGAGCGGGTGCAGACGAACACCGCCTGCAGGATCAAGGCGGTGATGAGCAGGGTGATCGCGGGCATGGTGCCGGCGGGACCCAAGTGCACGAACGCGAGGCCGACGAACCCGATCGCGATCGACCCGGCGGTGAACCCACGGTTGAAGTGCAGGTCCTTGCCGACGAACCGCCAGAGCACCGAGCCGCTCATGCGAGGGACTCCTTGCGGCTCGCCATCACCTCGGCCACGAAGATCTCCTCAAGCGTCATGTGCTGGATCTCGCGCACGCGAGCGCCCGCCCGCTCGTACGCTGCGCCGAGCTCGGGCGTGAAGGCGTTCGTCGTCACGATGCTGAGGCGGCCGCCTCCGCGCACGTCGATCACGCCGGGATGCACCGGCAGCGCGCCACCCGCGGGCAGCTCCAGGTGCAGCCGCCGCCAGCGCTCGAGGAACGTCTCCTTGTCGCTCGACTCGATGACCCGGCCCCGGTCGATGAAGGTGATCCGATCGGAGATCTGCTCCACGTCCTGCGTGTGGTGCGAGGAGAAGAGAATGGACCGACCCTCGTCCGTGACGATGTCCATGAGCTCGGAGAGCACCTCGTGCCGCGCGACCGGGTCGAGCCCGGTCATCGGCTCATCGAGCACGAGCAGGCGCGGTCGCCGCGCGAGGGCGAGGAGCAGCATCGCCTTCACATGCTGTCCGTGCGACAGGCGCCGGGCCGTCTGCTCGGGGCGCAGGTCGAAGCGGCGCAGGAGCATCTTCGCGTACCCGGCGTCCCAGCCGGGATAGCTCGAGGCGACGAAGCGCATGTGCCACTCGAGCGTCGCCTGCCCAAAGAGCCGCATCTCCTCGGACACATAGCCGATGTGTCGCTTGGCCGCGGCCTGTGCGGCCGGAATCGGGTGGCCGAGCACGCGCACCTCGCCGCGATCGGGGCGCACGAATCCCATGAGGATGCGGATCGTCGTGGACTTGCCGGCGCCGTTCGGGCCGATGAAGCCCATGACCTCTCCGGGGGCGAGCCGCATCCGCACGTCCTGCAGCCGGAAGTACGGATACGACTTCTCGACACCGTCGAGCTCGATCACGGGGCCGTGCTCTGCGGCACGTGCACTCGCGGCCGCTGCGCGCTCGCGAAGGGGCGGGGAGTCACCGTTGGGGGTCCGCTCGCTCATGCTCTCCTCTTGGCGATGTGCTCGTGCGTCTCGCGAAGCCGCGCTTCGAGCGTCTCCACGTCGAGCCCGAGGGTGTACGCGAGCTCGGCTGCGGCGGCGAGATGCTGCTCGAGCTCGCGCTGCTGCAGGCGCCGTCCGAGATCCTCGCCGTCCGCCACGAAGGAGCCCTTGCCTTGCCGCGTCACGATTACACCCTCACGCTCGAGCTCGAGGTACGCTCGCTTGACCGTGATGACGCTGACGCGCACATCCGCGGCGAGCACCCGGATGGACGGCAGCTCGTAACCGGCCGGCCAGTCTCCCGCTGCGATCCGACGCCGGATCTGCTCGATGAGCTGCAGGTACATCGGCCGTCCGTCGGCCTGGGAGATCACGAGCTCACTGTTCATACGATATATACACAGTATATACGAAGTGCACGGATGTCAAGCTCGAGGCGCAAGACGGGCTCGAGCGGCTGCTTTCAGCGGGGAAGCGCCGAACGCACGGAAAAAGCTCGCGTTCCGGCAATAGGGCGAACGGCCGGCGCTGCCGAGGCGGCCGCCTCGGCAGCCGCCGCGCCCGGATCAGCGCTGGTAGGTTTGAAGCCCCGGCTTGATCTTCTTCTCGTTGAGGAACTGCTTGAGGCCCTCGGCACGACCCTGCTCAGGATCGCGAAAGACCGCCTGATCCACCTTGGCGTAGAGGTAGTCCTCGGACTGCTCCCAGGTGAGCTCGCGGCAGCGCTTGAAGCCGCACTTCGCGGCACGCAGCGCGATGGGATTTTTCTGCAGCAGCACCTTGGCGAGCGCGGTGGTCTCCTCCTTGAGCCTCGCGCGGGGCACGCTGCGGTTGACGAGACCCATCTCCGCGGCCTGCCGGCCCGTGAAGGTCTCCCCCGTCATGATGTAGTGCAGCGCCTTGCGGTGACCGATGGTGTCCGCGACCGCCTTGCTCACGAGGTTCCCGGGCGGAATGCCCCAATTGATCTCCGAGAGGCCGAAGACCGCCTCGTCCGCCGCAATGGCGAGGTCGCAGGCGACGAGTGGCGAGAACGCCCCGCCGAAGCACCACCCGTTCACCATCGCGATGGTCGGCTTGGAGTACATCCGCAGCAGCTTCCACTGCCAGTGCGAGGCCTCGCGCCGCACCTTCTCCTGCGCGATCTCCGGGGCGTGGTCGACCTCGCGGAAGTACTCCTTGAGGTCCATGCCGGCGCTCCAGGACTCCCCGGCTCCGGTGATCACGAGCACCTGCGCGCCCGGATCGAGCTCGAGCGTCTCGAGCACGCTCGCCATCTCCCGGTTCATGATCGGGTTCATCGCGTTGCGCTTCTCGGGGCGGTTGAGCGTCACCCAGGCGATCCCCTCGGAGACCTCGACCGCAACGGCTTGCCAGCGATTCGCGTAGCTCGACATGGCCTTCACTCCTCAACGACGAGCGCTGTCGGGTATTATCAAGATACCTGATATCGAAGGCCATGATAGACG
>JASHTK010000009.1 GCA_030040575.1 Gammaproteobacteria bacterium | reverse complement strand
ATCCCCTCGTGAACGAGGTCGGCCGCCTCGAGCAGTCCCGCTTCATCCGCATCGCTCGCGATCACGATCACATCCGCAGGCGTGAGCCGGTCGTGCACGACGAGCGCTGAGCCGATCGCCCGCAGCCCGGCGTCACGTGTGGCGGGGATCGCGGCGGCGGCGAGCAGAGCGGCGAGCGTGGTGAGGAGGATCGGCTTCGCGCTGCGGCGCATCGGCGCTCAGGCTCCCTCGCGGCGGCCGGCGCGCCAGGTGAAGCGCGCGGTCGCAAGGTAGTTCCACAGGAGGCCGACCAGGATCCCGATGGCGGCCGAGAGCGCCCAGTGGGTCCGCTGCGCGAACGCGTAGGCGGCGACACCGATGTTGGCGAGCGCGCCCAAGCTGCAAACCAGGTAGAAGCTCGCGAGCCCGCGCAGCAGCCCGAAGCCGTGCAGGCGCCTGTCGCGGTAGGTGAGCCAGTTGTTGAGGAAGAAGTTCGAGGTCATCGCCGCCGCCGTCGCCGAGGCCTGGGAGAGGGCGAACGGGGCTCCCGCGCCGAGGAAGAGCAGGCTCAACACCGTGTAGTGAGTGACGACGCCCGAGCCGCCGACGACGGCAAAGAGGAGCAGGCGGGGAGGGATGAGACTGCCGAAGCGCTTGTCGGCGATCAGCATCAGGTACTCCCAGACGACGAGCGAGTCGAGCTTGCTCTCGCCGCGGGAGCGGCGCCCGAAGGCATAAGGCACCTCGACGTACCGCAGAGGGCGCCGCGCCGAGGCGAACAGGTCGAGCAGCACCTTGTATCCGTAGCCCGAGAGCCCTCGGGCCGTCTCACGCACCACGGGACTTCTCACCACGAAGTACCCGCTCATCGGGTCGCGCAGCTCGGAGGGAACGAGCCCGCGCGCAAGCCGCGTCGCGAGGCGGCTCATGAGCGCCCGCCGGCGCTCCCATCCGCGGACACTCCCCCCCTCCACGTAGCGGCTGCCGATCGCCAGGTCGAGGTCGCGGGAGCGGACCTCGTCGATGAGGTTCGGCAGGATCGACTCGTCGTGCTGCAGGTCCCCGTCCATGACGGCGAGCAGCGGAGCCGAGGAGCTGAGCGCCCCCTCCACGACCGCGCTCGAGAGACCCCGCCGGCCGATGCGCTGGATGCAGCGCACGCGGCGGTCCCGCTGGGCGAGGTCCCGCACGACCTCCGCGGTTCCATCCGGAGAATCATCATCGACGAAGATCAGCTCCCAGTCCTCGTTCGCGAGAGCCCGCGCGATGCGCGCGTGCAGCTCGGGGACGTTGCCCGCCTCCGACAAGGTCGGGACGACGATGGAGATCTCAGGCATCTGCCGAGTGGTCGAGTCCGGTCATGGTATCTCCGAGTGGGCAGATTATGCCTGCAATTCGAGGGCCTCACGAGGCCGCGGGAGAGGCGCGTCACAGATCTCGAGAACAAGCGCGCCCGAGGTGGATGCATTTCGCGACACTGTGAATGTCGCGGGCGGTGCGGCTACGCTTGCCAGGAGGCGTTCGCCTTCTCGCCTCCGGGAGGACTGCGTTGAGAGAACCCCGCGCTTCGAGCTTCTCGCTTCCCTCGCTTGCGACCGCCTTGGTGCTCGCGGCGGCCTGCGGCGGCCTCGCGGCCTGCGGCGGATCCTCATCGTCGTCCTCCACGTCCGGTCAGGCGTCGCAAGGCTCCGGCGGGGACCAAGGATCCGGCGGGATCCAGCCCTCGAGCGGCACCGACATACTCACCTACAAGAACGATTCGATGCGTACGGGGCAGAACCTCACGGAATCGGTGCTCACCCCCTCGAACGTCAACTCGACGACGTTCGGGCTGCTCCTCAATTTGCTGGTGGACGGCAAGGTCGACGCCGAGCCGCTCTACCTCTCCCAGCTCTCGATCGGAGGCGTCGCCCACAACGTCGTATTCGTCGCGACGGAGAACGACTCGGTCTATGCATTCGATGCGGACACGGGCGCGACGCTGTGGCAGGACTCGCTCACGGCGACGGGAGAGACGGCGAGCGACGACCACTCCTGCAACCTGATCACCCCGATGATCGGTGTCACCTCGACGCCGGTGATCGATCCCGGCGCGGGTCCTCACGGGACGATCTTCGTCGTGTCGATGACGGAGGACGCCTCCGCGAACTATCACCAGCGGCTGCACGCGCTCGATGTCACGACGGGCGCCGAGCTTGCGGGCAGCCCGGTCGAGATCGCCGCCACCTACGGCGCGACGAGCTTCGTGCCCGGCCAGTACGCGGAGCGCGCGGGGCTCCTGCTCGAGAACGGGACGATCTATACGACCTGGGCCTCGCACTGCGATGACGCACCCTACGGCGGATGGATCATCACCTATAGCGAGAGCACGCTTGCGCAGACCGGGGTGCTCAACGTGGCTCCGGGATCGAGCGGATCGGGATACGCGAATGAGGGCCCCGCGATTTGGATGAGCGGCGGGGGCCCTGCGGCCGATGCGAGCGGGAACGTGTATGTGCTCACGGGGAATGGCCGTTTCGAGACAACGCTCAACGCAGACGGATTCCCGAGCGGCGGGGACTTCGGCAATTCGTTCGTGAAGATCGCTTTCTCGGGCGGCGCACTCGTGGTCGTCGACTACTTCACGATGTCGAGCGAGGTCACGGAGTCGGAGAACGACACCGATCTTGGCGCGGGCGGGGTACTGCTGCTGCCGGATCTCACCGACTCGAGCGGAATCGTGCGGCATTTGGCGATCGGGGCCGGTAAGGACGGCAATCTCTACGTCGTCAATCGCGACTCGATGGGCGAGTTCAACGCCGCGAGCGACAACATCTGGCAGGAGCTCGACGGGGTGCTCGGGGGCGGGGTGTGGTCGACGCCCGCGTACTTCAACGGTACGGTCTACTACGGGCCGCAGGGAGGCGCGCTAGTCGCGTTCTCCGTGGCGAACGCCGAGCTCTCGAGTTCACCGATCTCCTCGACGGCCACCCAGTTCGAATATCCGGGCACGTTCCCCGTCATCTCGGCGAACGGGACCTCGAACGCCATCGTCTGGGCGTATGAGAATGCCGGGACCGCCGTGCTCCACGCGTACGACGCGACGAATCTCGCGACCGAGCTCTACAACAGCAACCAGGCCGCGAACGGACGGGATCAATTCGGAGCGGGCAACAAGTTCATCGCCCCGGCGATCGCCGACGGCAAGGTGTTCGTCGCGAGCACGAACAGCGTGGCGGTGTTCGGCCTGCTGCAGTGAGCGGGCGCCCGCTCGCAGCTGGAGTGCGCCTGGCGTCCCGAAAGGGATGCGACAGATGGCCGCCGGGGGTGGCCCGGCCGGTGACGCTCAATCGTCTCGAGGATCCCTTTTTCGCCCCCTGGCTGCGACTGGCCCAGCGGGCAGCGATATGAGCGCTGAGATGGACAAGCGACGTAGGCGAGCTGCACATCGCCATACCGTGGGCATTGGATCAAGCTGCGCGCGTTCGTTGTCAGATCTTCGTCAGGCGCTCGTTCGGGCCGCGGCGGCTGCTCGGGCTCGCCTCAACGCGGTCCAGTTGGGGGCGTACTTCCGCGCCTCGTCATATTTGGCGAGCGCGTCGCTCCAATGGCCCTGCTTCGCGAGCACG
>JASHTK010000060.1 GCA_030040575.1 Gammaproteobacteria bacterium | reverse complement strand
CCACGCGACGGGCGACGGCAAGGTGGTCTTCGCGGGGCGCAAGGGCGGTTACGGCAATGCGGTCGAGATCGACCACGGCCAAGGGATCATGACGGTCTACGGTCATCTATCCCGGTTCGCTGGCGGAATCCGCGCCGGCCGGCGCGTGGCGCAGGGTGAGGTCATCGCGTTCGTCGGTATGACGGGGCTTGCGACCGGCCCGCACCTGCACTACGAGTACCGCGTGAACGGCGTGTACAAGAACCCGCAGACGGTGAGCCTGCCCGATGCGGCGCCGATCGCCTCGGGCCTGCGCGCGGACTTTCTCGCCAAGACCGGCTCGCTCCTCGCCTCGCTGTTCCCGCCGGTGGGCCCGGCCCTCGTCTCGAGGTGATCGAGCCCCGTGGACGCGCCGGACCTCAAGGCACCCGATTACTACATCAACCGGGAGCTCTCGTTCCTCGAGTTCAACGAGCGGGTGCTCGCGCTCGCGTTCGATGAGACCTCCCCGCTGCTCGAGCGGCTGAAGTTCCTGTGCATCTCCTCGAGCAATCTCGATGAGTTCTTCGAGATCCGCGTGGCGGGCCTCAAGCACCTGCAGGAGCTCGGCTCGGCGCAGCTCGCTCCCGATGCGCTCTCGATCCCGGAGCAGCTCGAGGCGATTCACGGACGCGCGGTGCGGCTGGTGTCCGATCAGTACCGCTGCCTCAACGAGGTCCTGCTGCCGGCGCTGCACACCGCGGGCATCCACCTCGTCGGCAACGCGGACTGGACAGCCGAGACGCGCGCGTGGCTCGAGCAGTACTTCAAGCTCGAGGTGGAGCCGGTGCTGAGCCCCCTCGGGCTCGATCCCGCGCGGCCGTTCCCCCGCATCCAGAACAAGAGCCTCAACTTCATCGTACGCCTCGCGGGCAAGGATGCCTTCGGCCGCAACAGCGAGCTCGCGATCGTGCAGGCCCCGCGCTCCCTGCCGCGCGTCGTGCCCGTTGCGCAGGCGAGCGGGCAGCGCCCCCTCGTGCTCCTCACCTCGATCGTCCAGAGCTTCGTCACCAGGCTCTTCCCGGGCATCGAGGTACTCGGCTGCTATCAGTTCCGCGTCACGCGCAACAGCGACCTGTTCGTGGACGAGGAGGAGATCGACGATCTGCGCCGCGCCCTCGAGGGCGAGCTCGCGCACCGCCGCTACGGCGAGGCCGTGCGGCTCGAGATCTCGCGCGATTGCCCGGACGACATGGGCGCGTTCCTGCTGCGGCAGTTTGCCCTCGCCGACCTCGACCTCTACCGGATGCCCGGGCCGGTCAACCTCAACCGGCTCTCGGCGATCTACGATCTGGTGCAGCGGCCCGACCTCAAGTACCCGCTGTTCACGCCGGGCATTCCGCAGGAGCTCGCCACCACGGGCGGCCGCGACCTCTTCGCCGACATCCGCCAGGACGATGTGCTGCTGCACCATCCCTACCAGAGCTTCGCGCCCGTCATGGACCTCGTGCGCCATGCGGCGACCGACCCGCAGGTGCTCGCGATCAAGCAGACCCTCTACCGCACGGGCGCCGACTCGCCGATGGTGGACGCCCTGGTCGCCGCCGCCCAGGCCGGCAAGGACGTGACCGTCATCGTCGAATTGAGGGCCCGCTTCGACGAGGAGGCGAACATCGAGCTGTCGAGCCGACTGCAGGAGGCGGGAGCGCACGTGATGTACGGCGTCGTCGGGTTCAAGACCCACGCGAAGCTCACCCTCATCGTGCGCCGCGAGTCCGACGGCATTCGCCGCTACTGCCACATCGGCACGGGCAACTACCACCCGCGCACGGCGCGGGCCTACACCGACTACGGACTGTTCACCTGCGACAAGGGGATCGGCGAGGACGTGCACGAGCTGTTCCTGCAGCTCACGAGCCTCACCCAGACCCCCGAGCTGCAGCAGCTGCTGCAGTCGCCGTTCGGCCTGCACCGCGCGATCATCGAGAAAGTGGACCGCGAGGCCGAGCACGCGCGCGCGGGCAGGCGGGCCCGGATCATCGCGAAGATGAACGCGCTCGTCGATCCGCAGGCGATCGAGGCGCTCTATCGCGCCTCGCGCGCCGGCGTCAAGGTGGATCTCATCGTGCGCGGCATCTGCGGGCTGCGTCCCGGCATCCCCGGCGTCTCGGAGAACATCACGGTCCGCTCGATCATCGGGCGATTCCTCGAGCACTCGCGCGTCTTTTTCTTCGCGAACGACGCCGAGCCGGAGCTGTACTGCGCGAGCGCCGATTGGATGGAGCGTAACTTCTACCGGCGCGTCGAGGTCGCCTTCCCGATCAACCGGGCCACCCACCGCGCACGCATCCTCGAGGATCTCGATGTGTACCTCGCGGATAACGTCCAGGCGTGGCAGCTCACCGCCGACGGCCTCTACCACCGCGCCTCCCCCGACGGCGGCCCCGCCGTGTGCGCCCAGGAGAAGCTGCTCGCGCGCTACGCCGCAGGATCGGGTTTCAGTCTGTAGAGGAGTCGGGCGAGGCGGGGCGGAGGCGTGCCGCAGCGCCGTGGATACCGCAACGCCCCGCGCGCGCCGCGGCCGCGTCAGCCGCCGCGTCCGCGTGCCGTGAATACCCGCAGTCGAAACCCGTGCGGCTTCAGGTGATCGATCTCCTGCTGCAGATCGGCGCTCGTGAGCGGATGGTCCTTCAACCAGCGGCTCGGAAAGCTCACCTCGAGCGATCGGGGCTTCGCGGCGAGCTCGATCGGCGGCAGCGCCGTCGGGCTGCGGCCGCGGTGCAGCAGCACGGCGAGCCTGAGCAGCACGATCAGGTGCAGCGCGCTGCGATCCCACGGAGGCACGAGCTCATCGAGGCCGTCGAGCGAGAGCTTGCGGCGGTGTCCGCCCACCAGGCGCGCGAGGAGCCGCTGCTCCTCGCGCGGAAAGCCCGGCATGTCCGCGTTCTCGAGCAGGTAGGCGCCGTGCCGATGGTAACCGCTGTGCGACACATCGAGGCCGATCTCGTGCAGGCGCGCGGCCCACTTCAGCGCGAGCGCCGCGAGCGGATCATCGAGCCTCCAGGCCGCCTTGATCTGCCCGAGGAAGTCGAGCACCGTCGCCTCCACACGCTCCGCCTGCGCCGGATCGACGTGGTAGCGGCGTTGCATCGCGCGCACCGTGCGCTCGCGCGCGTCCTCGTCGGTGAAGCGGCCCACCATGTCGTAGAGCAATCCCTCCCGCATGGCCCCTTCGGCGATGCGCATCTCCTCGATTCCGAGCACCTCGAGGATCTCCGCGAGGATCGCCGCCCCGCCCGGAAAGACCGGCCGGCGCTCGTCGGCGAGGCAGGCGAGGCGCAGCTCGCGGACATGGCCCGCTTCGCAGAAGTAGCCGAGCAGCCGCTCGAGGCCCGAGCGCGTGAGCGATTTGATCTGCGGATCGAGCTCTCGGACCGCCTCCCCGAGGACCCGAACGGTGCCGGAGCTGCCGACCGTGTGGTCCCAGCCGCGGCGGCGGAAGGCGGCTTGCACCGGCTCGAGCTCCAAGCGCGCGGCGACGCGCGCGCGCGAGAGACGCTTCGAGGAGAGCTTTCCGTCCCGGAAGAATCGCTCGCTCGAGCTCACGCAACCCATCTGCAGGCTCTCGAGCTCGATCGGCACGAGGCCCTCCCCGATGACGAGCTCGGTGCTGCCGCCGCCGATGTCGATCACGAGGCGGCGTCCCGGCTCGCTCGGCATGGTGTGGGCGACTCCGGAATAGATGAGCCGCGCCTCCTCCATGCCGCCGATGATCTCGATCGGGTGGCCGAGCGCCTCGCGCGCCCGCTCGAGGAACGCCTGCTTGCGGCGCGCGAGCCGCAGCGCATTGGTGCCGACGACTCGCACGCTGTCCGCGTGCATGTCGCGCAGCCGCTGGCCGAACCGCTGCAGGCAGCCGAGCGCCTGAGCCGCGACGTCCTTGTCCAGGCGACCGTTCTCCTCGACGCCCGATGCGAGCCGCACCATCTCGCGCAGCCGGTCGATGATGACGAGCTGGCCGTGCGAGTAGCGCGCGACGACCATGTGAAAGCTGTTCGACCCGAGGTCGACCGCCGCCAGGATGTCGGGGACCGGCTGGGCGGCCCCTGCAGGGGAGGAGTCTTCGGGGACGGGGCGGACCGCGGCTGCCGGACTCACGCGCGATCGGAGGGGGTCAGGCGGCGAAGGACGAGCCGCACCCGCAGGTCGTGGTCGCGTTCGGGTTGCGGATCACGAACTGCGCGCCATCGAG
>JASHTK010000059.1 GCA_030040575.1 Gammaproteobacteria bacterium | reverse complement strand
GAAGGTCACCCCCTCACTGCATCTCGTGCTTGATCTCGAGGTCGAGCTCGAGTGGCGCGGCGGGAACGCCATCCACCGTACCGGCGCCGACGGGCACAAGATCGAAGATATTCTGCCAGTAGCGCTTGTCGGTGAGGTTGATGGCGCTGAGGATGATCTGCCAGTTACCCTTTGCCGGCTCCCAGGTGAGGTGGGCGTTGTAGGTGGTGTAGCCGCCGATGTAACTGTACGGACCGTTGACTGCGTAGGTGTAAGTGTAGCTGCGAACGCTCGCGTCGAGGCGCGCCGTCAAGGAGCCCACCGGCAGCGGGACCGTGTACTGTGCGCCCGCGTTGCCCTGCCACTTCAAGAGATTCGGCGTGATCATGTCGAGCGTGATGCCCGTGAGGGGATTGAGGTTCACGTAGTTGAAGTTGATATAGCTGAGCGACGCGTCCGCCTCGAAGCCGCCGAACCGCAGCTGTGACTCCAATTCGATACCCTTTTGGTGCGCATCACCCGCGTTGTAGGGCAGTGCGCAGGGGATGCCGTACTCGGCCGGGATCCCCTCGATGCCGGTGCAGTCGCCGAGCGTCTCCTGGATGTTCCGATACTGCGAGAAGTAGCCGTCGAGATTGACGCGGAGGTGATTGTCGAGCCAAGTGCTCTTCAGCCCGAGCTCGTAGGTGTCGAGGTACTCGGGATTGAAACGGACGGCCTGCTCCAAATAGAACGGCCGCGGATCGACGCCACCGCCTTTGAATCCCGTCGAGAACTGGGCGTAGGCCATCACCTGATCGGTGAAGTGATAGTCGACGTCCGCGCGCCAGTCCCAGCGCGCGCCCGTGTAGGTCGCGGAGGCGCCGTTCAGCGAGGCGCCGGACGGCGTGATGAAGAGCGGCGAAGGCAAGCCGTTGACGGTCAGGCGCACGTAATTGTACGTCTTGTCCTGGCTCGTGTAGCGCGTGCCGAAGGTCGCATCGAGCTTGGAGGTGGCGTGCCAGACGACGTGCAGGTAACCGGCCTTGTCGTGCGCGTAAATCGGATCGTCCTCGACGAAGTTGAAGACGCCCGGGATCGTTGGCGTGACGTACCCGAGGTCCTCGTGAGCCTCGTAGACCGAGAGCTCGCGGAAATAGAAGGCGCCGAAGGTGTAGTCGATCTGCGAGCCCCACTTGCCCGTGAACCGCACCTCCTCGCTGAACTGGTGATGCTCGATGCCTTCCTGTCCAATCGAGTTCGGCCAGATCGACTCGCCGTTGTCCTCCCCCCAGTTGCTTGAGTAGCCGCGCTCGGAGAGGATGTTGCGGATCGAAAAGTCCGGATTGACGGTCCAGTCGACCAAGGACTCGCCGCCCCAGTTGAGAACCGACTGGGTGTTCTGCGTGCAGTACGCGGGCTCGTCGAGCTCGGCGTTCGCCGGCATGCAGAAGTTGTTGTACGTCGTGTACGGATTGGAGGGCACGAGCGCGGGCACCTTGGCCACATCGTACGGGATGAGCGCGGTGGCGCCCGTCGCCGTGTTGGTCGCCGTGATCGTCGAGAGCGCCCCGAATGTGGAGCTGGCATTGCCCTCGAGCGGGCCGGGACCTCCGTAGAGCAGCGTCTCGGCCGGATCCTCCTGATCCACATCGGTGAGGTCGCCGATGAACTGCACGTCGAGATTGTCACTCGCGAGCCACCTCACCGCGAGACGACCTCCCGTGTAGTCCGTTCCGCCCAACTCCCCGTTCTGGCAGCTGCTCGCCTTGGTCAGTAACCCCGGGGCGACCGTGTAGGTCCCCGGCGTGCCATAAGTCGGGACGCCCTCGGCGCTGAACGTGACCGGCGTTGCCGTGAACGTCGGGTTGGCGCAGCCGAAGTCGTAGACGTTCTCGTACCCGTCCTGGTGGTTGCCGACGCCCGAGATGCGCACGAAGAGGTTGTCGGTGACGGCGAAATCCGTCGAGGCGCGCAGCTCCACGTGGTTGCGGCTGCCGCCCAGCAGGTCGAAGGTCGTGCTCTCGTTCGCATCGGGCTGCTTCGAGAACAGCTTGATCGCGCCACCCTCGGAATTCATGCCCTCGAGCGTGCCCTGCGGGCCGCGCAGCACCTCGACGCGGTCGAGATCGAGCAGGTCGAAAATCGATCCCGTGATGGTGCCGAAGTACACATCATCGATGTAGATGCCGATCCCGGGCTCGAGCCCCGGATCGAGATCGTCCTGCCCGACGCCGCGGATGTATGCGGCCATGGAAGGCCCGAACGCGGCGGTCTGCACCGCGAGGTTGACGCTCGGGACATCCTGCGCGATGTTGAGGATGCTCGTCTGGCCTCGGTCCGCGAGCTCCTGGGCATCGACCGCCGTGATCGCGAGGGGAGTCTGCTGCACGGACTGGGAGACGAACTGCGCCGTGACGGTCACGGTTTGCAGCCCCCCTCCGCCGGGCGCCGCGGTCGTTGCCTGGTCCGGCGAGTTCTGCGCCACCGAATTCTGGTCGGCGTTCTGGGCGAGGGCGGCGGTGCCGCAGAGCAGCGCGAGCGATGCGCCGATTGCGGCGAGCGACCGCCCGCGCGCCGGCGCGGGATGCGAAGACGGAACGTGCAAAAGCGGGTCGTGTGAGCTTGGCATCGCGAGTCCCCTCCACTCGGCTAGCGGTTCGGTCGGCGGTGCAGCCCTCCCTGGCGAGGCCGTCTGACGTGCGTGTGTCTCTCGACAGTCGATCTGCGCAACCCGGTTTGGCGCAGCGTAGCGGCTGGCGTGACGTTATGTCAACGATGCGCAACGAGTGAACTCGCACCCCGATGCGGCGGATCGCCGGGCGCGCCCATCCTGCACGAAGCGCTCGCGTGCCCGCGACACTCGGGCGGTGCGTTACCTGGAAACTCATGTCGGACAGAGAGCTGACGGCCGTGCGCGCTCCTGCTCAGGGTCTCTCCTGAACCCCGTGCGGAAATGACCGATGCGACGGAAGTCTTCCGAGCGGGGCCACGTCGGCTGCGGTGTGTTGTGCCGCGGCAACGCCGCGGCGCTCACGCGCTGCGCGCGCGCCGGAAGGGCAGGGTGAGCACAAACAGCAGGAGCCGCGCGTTGAGGAGCTTCAGGCCCTTGCGCGCCTCCTCGGGCCGCAGTCGCGCCGCAAGCGGCATCGCCCCGAAGGCCTTGCCTCGGATGAGCAGTTGATCGCCGTCGCGCTCGATCGACTCGATGCGCATCAGCTCGCTGCCGTCCTCGGCCGAGTAAAGCTTCATGCGAGGAACCGGGCGACGGCCTCGCGCGCCTCTTCGAGCTCATCGAGCACGAGGTGCCCGGCCTTCTCGAACTCGGCGAGCTTCGCGTTCGGCAGTAGCTCCAGCCACCGCGTCGATCGGCCGAATGGGGCGATGCGGTCGGCCCTCGACCACACGAGGAGCGTCGGCATCGTCACTCGGTGCAGCCAGCGCTCGAGCCGCGGATTGAAGGCGCCGTGTGCCACGAGCCTCCCAGCCGAGTGCAGCTCGCGCGCGATGGCCTCGGCGTGTCGCTGCGCATCCTCGGACCCGCCGGGCAGGTAGGGCTGCAGCACGGCGAGATCACTCACCAGATAGGAGTACATCTCATCGAGCGACCAGGACCCCAGCGGCGGTCCGGGGTGCTGAGGGTCCGGCAGACCCGCCGGGGCGACGAGCACGAGCTTGCGGACCCGGTGGCTGTGCGCCACGGCGAACTCCGCCGCCATCCAGCCGCCGAGCGAGAAGCCGACGAGGTCGAACTGCGCGAGATTGAGCTGATCGAACAGATCGAGGTAGTGCAGCAGGTACTCGCGCATCGAGTCGAGTCGCGGGTCATCCCCGGACTCGCCCCAGCCGGGGTGGTACGGGGCGATCACCTTGAATCGCTCGGTCCACGGGCGCGCAAAGTCGATCCCATGCCACGCCCCGGCGCCGTGCCAGTAGACGACCGGGCGCCCCTGACCGCCCACGTGGACGACCGTCTTCACGCCGTTGACCGAGTACTCGTGGCGCTTGAATCCCTTGGGGGGCGTCTCGCCGCGATCGCCGAGTGCCGTCATGTTCCGCTCCCTTCGCGTGCCGGCCGCCGCCGCGCGACTGCTGCCCAGCTTCTCAGCCGGCCGGCTCGGCGTCCAGCCTGACGGCGATGCCCTCGAGCGCGGGGCCCGGGGCACGGTAGCGCTGCATCACGGCGGGATCGTGTCCGGGGATGATGTATCGCGGCGCGGTCGCCAGCTCGCGCAGTCTCTCCCATCCGTCCACCATCTCGGTCACGTTCGCGACGACCGGGAAGGGCCGCGCCGCGTCCATGTTCGCGGCGTAGTGGCTCGCGTCCGAGGCGAGCACGAGCCACCCGAGGCGCGTCCACACACGCACGATCTGCAGGCCCTGGGTGTGGCCGCCCACCCGATGCACGCTGAGCCCGGGTGCGATCTCGGCGTCCCCGTCGTGAAAGCGCACGCGCCCGCGGTAGACGTGGCGCACCATCGCGACCACCTCATCGACCTCGTAGGCGGCCGAGAAGAACTCCGTCGCCATGTAGCGTCCGGTCGCGTAGGCGAGCTCGCGGTCTTGCAGGTGGAAGCGGGCGCGCGGGAACAGATCGGAGTTGCCGACGTGATCGTAATGCAGATGAGTGAGGATCACATCCGACACGTCCGCGGCATCCACCTCGAGCAGCCGCAGCCCCTCGGCCGGCGATCGCAGGAACTGCCGCCGGCGGCGGCGCGCCGCGGCCTCGTTGAAGCCGGTGTCGATCACGACGACCTCGGAGGCCCGGCGCGCGAGCCACACGAAGTAGTCCATTTGCGTCCCGCTCTCGTGCGGATCCGCGCCGATGAAGTTCTCGGCGGCGCGCCGCTCCACGGTCGCGTAGCGAATGGCATAGACCTCGAACGGCACGGCCTGCGCCGCCCGCTCGCTGTCGATCTTCGTTCGCCCCATGTCCGGCTCTCTCGCCCGCGGCGACGGCCCGAGTATGGTGGCCGTACGCACCCGAGTCAAAACGGAGCGCGGCGCGGCGCTACAATTCGCCCATGAGCGCGAATCGCTGGACTCACCTGAGCTACGCGCAGCGGCTGCGGTTTGGCTGCGGCGCGCTCGAGGACGCGGGACGGGAGGCGCGCGAGCTCGGCGCCGCGCGCATGCTCCTCATCACGACGCCGCGGGGCCGGGACTCCGCGGCCGGCCGGCGCCTCGCGCAGAGCCTCGGCGCGACGCTCGTCGCGGTGTTCGACGGCGCGCGGCCGCACGTGCCGGAGAGCGCCGTCCGCAGCGCGTGGCGGCAGGCGCGCGAGGAGCGCATCGATGCCCTCGTCAGCCTCGGCGGCGGGTCCTGCTCGGATCTCGGCAAGGCGGTGTGCTATCAGGCGGAGCAGGAGCGAGGCGGGCTCGGCGAGACCTGCTTCGATCGACCCGCGATCGCCCACCTCGCCGTGCCGACGACCTACTCGGGCGCCGAGCTCACGCCGTTCTTCGGCGTGACGGATGAGGCGGCGCGTCGCAAATCAGGCGCCGGCGGCCCGACCATCGCCCCCGCGGCCGTGATCTACGATCCGGAGGCGACGCTCGATCTGCCGCCGCGCGCGAGCGCGGAGACCGGCATGAAAGCGCTCGCGCACTGTGTCGAGGTCGCCTGGTCGCCCGCGCGCACCGTCGAGGCGGAAGCCCTCGCGCTCGCGGGCGCGGCGCGGATTCATCGGTGGCTGCCGCGCGTCGTCGAGCATCCGGGCGACGTCGAGGCGCGAGCGGCGATGCTCGAGGGGGCGCTGCTTGCGGGCCGCTGCCTGCAGAACGCCTCGATGGGCGTGCATCACGGCCTCGCGCAGATGATCGGCGGTCGCACGGGGATCGCCCACGGGCTCGTGAACGCGGTGATGCTCGCCCACGCCGTGCGCTTCAACTCGGATGCGGCGCCCGAGGCCATCGCGCGCCTCGCCGCGGCATTCGGGCGGCAGGATGGCGATGCGGCGCGCGCCGTCGATGAGCTGCGTGCTCGACTCGGCCTACCGGCTCGGCTCTCCGAGTGCGGCGTGGCGGCCGAGGACATCGAGGTCATCGCGCGGCTCAGTCCCTCGAACGCGACCCTCGCGAAGAACCCGAAGCGCGTGAGCGAGGACGATGCGCGCGCCATCCTCGCCGCCGCCTTTTGACTCGCCCGCGGCTTCGGTGCCGGCCGCCGGCCGTCAGGCTGCCGCCGCCCGCGGACCGGTGAGCGGCGCCACGTCGAACACCGCGACGGTGCAGCCGACGGCGAAGATCGGGATCGGCGCGTAGAACCACAGCGCGCCCGTGCTCCCCTCCGT
>JASHTK010000058.1 GCA_030040575.1 Gammaproteobacteria bacterium | reverse complement strand
GCCGCCTGGGCTATGATTCCGGCTCTTCCGGGCTTGAGCTGACTGGGACGGCCGCATGTCGTGGTTTGAGAAGATCATGCCCTCGCGCATCAAGACCGAGCGCCGCAAGCGCTCGGTGCCCGAGGGCCTGTGGATCAAGTGTCCGGCCTGCGATGCGGTGCTCTACCGGGCCGAGCTTGAGCGTAACCTCTACGTTTGCCCGAAGTGCCACAACCACATGCGCGACATCGGCGCGCGGGAGCGCCTCGCCTACTTCCTCGACCCCGGCGAGCATGCGGAGATCGGCGCTCAGGTCGCCCCGGAGGATGCGCTGAAGTTCCGCGACAGCAGGCGCTACCGGGACCGGCTCGCCCAGGCGCAGAAGGCGACCGGCGAGAAGGACGCGCTCGTCGTGCTCGCCGGGACGCTGCATGGATTGCCGGTCGTCGCCTGCGCCTTCGAGTTTCAGTTTCTCGCCGGCTCGATGGGATCGGTGGTCGGCGAGCGCTTCAAGCGCGCCGTGGATCACTGCATCGAGCAGCGCTGCCCGCTCATCTGCTTCTCCTCGAGCGGCGGCGCCCGGATGCAGGAAGCGCTGTTCTCCCTGCAGCAGATGGCGAAGACGAGCGCGGCGCTCGCGCGGCTCGCCGCGGCGCGCGTGCCGTACATCTCGGTGCTCACGGATCCGACGCTTGGCGGCGTGTCGGCGAGCCTCGCCATGCTCGGCGACCTCAATCTCGCCGAGCCGCGCGCGCTCATCGGCTTTACCGGGCCGCGCGTCATCGAGCAGACCATGCGGGAGACCTTGCCCGAGGGCTTCCAGCGCAGCGAGTTCCAGCTCGAGCACGGCGCGCTCGACATGATCGTCGACCGCCGCGACATGCGCGAGCGGATCGCGGTGCTGCTGCGGCTGCTGCTGAAGCTGCCGCCGCTTGCCGCATGAACCTGGCGGAGTGGCTCGAGCGGCAGGAATCGATCCACGCCCGCAGCATCGACCTTGGGCTCGAGCGGGTGGCGATCGTCGCCCAGGCGCTCGCCGTCGCGCGCCCGCCCTACCGGGTGATCACGGTCGCAGGCACGAACGGCAAGGGCTCGACCGTCGTCCATCTCGAGGCGCTCCTGCGCGCCGCGGGCTACCGTGCTGGAAGCTTCACCTCGCCGCACCTGCTCCGCTACAACGAGCGGGTGCGGATCGCGGGCGTCGAGGCGACCGACGCCGAGCTCATCGGCGCGTTCGAGCGCATCGAGCGGTCGCGCGGCGCGACGACGCTCACCTTCTTCGAGTACAACACGCTCGCGGCGCTCCTCGTCTTCGCCGACGCCCGGATGGAGGTGGCGGTGCTCGAGGTCGGCCTCGGGGGCCGCCTCGATGCGACCAACGTCGTCGATGCGGACGTGAGCGTGCTGTGCTCGGTCGGGTTTGATCATCGCGACTGGCTCGGCGACACGCTCGATGCGATCGGAGCGGAGAAGGCGGGCATCTTTCGCGAGCGCCGGCCGGCGGTGCTCGGCACGGCCGACATGCCGGCGAGCGTCTTTGCGGCCATCGAGCGGCTGCATGCGCGTCCCCTCGTCGCGGGACGCGACTTTAGCTGGAGCCTCGAGGCCGGGCTCGGGAACGTCGAGACGCGCCGCGATGCCGAGCGCTTCACCTATCGGGGCTTGCGCGCGACCGTCGATGACCTGCCGCGACCCGCGCTCGCGGGCGCCATCCAGCTGCGCAATGCCGCGACCGCTCTCGCCGCCTTCGAGGCGCTGCCCGGCTCGCCGCCGCTCGCCCGCGAGTGGATCGTGCGGGCGCTGCGGAGCGCGCAACTGCCCGGCCGCTTTCAAATCCTGCGGCGGCCGGGCCGAGGGACGGAGCCGGTCGAATGGATCCTCGATGTCGCGCACAATGAGCCCGCGGCACAGGTGCTCGCCGAGAACCTGCGGGCGCGTCCCGTCTCCGGCGGGACGATCGCCGTTTGCAGCATCCTTCACGACAAGGACGTCGAGGCGATCGGCCGGGCGCTCGCGACCGCCATCGATGAGTGGATCGTGTGCGGGGTACCCGGCGCTCGCGGCTCGACGGCCGCGGAGCTCGCCGAACGGCTCGCCGCGACCGTGCGAGCGCCCGTGCTCGCCGAATCGGTGAGCGAGGGCTGCGAGCGGGCGCGCAGCCGGGCGCGGCCCGGCGATCGAGTGGTCGTGTTCGGCTCGTTCGCGGCGGTGGGCTCGGCGCTGCGATGGCTGGGCTATACTGACGCCTCGACGAGCCTCGCCCGCGAGTCCGCTTGAAATCCTCATCCCGCGCCCCCAGGTGGAGAGCCGAGCAAAAGAGCGATTGACCGGCGCCGTGATCCTCGTGGCGCTCATTGTGCTGCTCGTCCCGGAGCTGCTCTCCGGGCCGCGGCGCTCGGCTCCGCGCGAGGACGGGGAGGCGGGTGAGCCGCCGATGCGCTCCTACACCGTCGAGCTCAACGACGGGCCGGGCAATCCGATCGCAGAGCCGGCTGCTCAGGCGGCGTTGCCGCCCGCGCCGGCCCCGCAGCCGGCTGCAGCGGCGCGGCCCGGCCCGGCGGTG
>JASHTK010000057.1 GCA_030040575.1 Gammaproteobacteria bacterium | reverse complement strand
AGGGCCGCCACAAGACGCTCGAGGAGGTGAACGCGATCGGACAGGGCCACGTGTGGTCCGGGAGCGACGCCGATGGCAATGGGCTCGTCGATCATCTCGGCTTGCTCGATGACGCCGTGCGCGCCGCGGCGCGACTCGCGAAGCTGAGCGAGTACAAGGTCGAGTTTGTGCAGCCGCAGCTCACCTTGACCGAGCAGTTCGCCCTCGCGATCAACTCGATGGCCGTGCGGGTGCTCTACGCGGCCGATCCGGGCCTGCGGGCGCCGGGCTCCGCGGCAGCGCTCGCAGCCCGGCTCGATCCCCTGACGCGGGAGGTCGAGCGCCTGAGCCGCTTCACGGTGCCCGACCGGCTCTACGCGTACTGCTTCTGCTCGGTGCGCTAGGCCGGCGAGGGCGCTCGCCGCGGTGCGGGCGGCTGCAGCGTCGTCCAGTCGAGGATGACCTTGCCCGACCGTCCGGACGCCGTCGCTTGGAACGCCCGCTCGAACTCCTGCGCGGCGAAGTGGTGCGTGATGAGGGGGCCTAAGTCGAGGCCGCTCTGCAGCAGGCTCGACATCTTGTACCAGGTCTCGAACATCTCCCGCCCGTAGATGCCCCGCAGCGTGAGTCCCTTGAAGATCACTTGGGTCCAGTCGATCGGGGCCTCTCCCGAGGGAATGCCGAGGATCGCGATCGAGCCGCCGTGATGCATCGTCCGCAGCATCTCGCGCAATGCGGCGGAGTTGCCCGACATCTCGAGTCCCACATCGAAGCCCTCCTGCATCGCGAGGTCGCTCATGGCCGCATCGAGCGATTCGCGCTCGACGTTGACCGCACGACTCGCCCCCATCCGGCGCGCGAGCTCGAGCCGGTAGTCGTTCACGTCCGTGACGACGATGTGGCGCGCGCCGGCAAAGCGCGCCACCGCCGCCGCCATCACGCCGATCGGCCCGGCACCGGTGATGAGCACGTCCTCGCCGACCAGGTTGAACGCGAGCGCCGTGTGCGTCGCGTTGCCGAACGGATCGAGGATGGCGGCGATGTCGTCGGTTACCGTATCCGGGAGCTTGAAGGCGTTGACCGCGGGCAGGCACAGGAGCTGCGCGAACGCGCCCGGCCGGTCGACGCCGACACTCGAGGTGTTGCGACAGAGATGACGGCGCCCGGCGCGGCAGTTGCGGCAGTGCCCGCACGTCACGTGCCCCTCGCCCGAGACCCGGTCGCCGACCGCAAGACCTCGGACCTCCGAGCCCACCTCGACGATGCGGCCGCAGTACTCGTGGCCGACGGCCATCGGCACCGGGATGGTCCGCTGCGCCCAGGCGTCCCAGTGGTAGATGTGCAGGTCGGTGCCGCAGATCGAGGTCTTTAGAATCTCGATCAGCACGTCGTTCGGGCCGACGCGCGGCTCGGGAATCTCCTCGAGCCAGATGCCGGGAGCGGCTTGCTTCTTCACGAGCGCCTTCACCGAACGACTCCGAGCTCGCGGCCGACCCGGGCGAACGCCTCGACGGCGCGGTCGATGTGTTCGGGGGCGAGCGCGGCCGACATCTGGGTGCGGATGCGGGCCTCGCCCTTCGGCACGACGGGGTAGGAGAATCCGATCACGTAGACCCCACACTCGAGCAGCCGCTCGGCCATGCGCGCGGCGAGCGCCGCCTCGCCGAGCATCACCGGGATGATCGGATGCGCGCCGGGCCGGAGCGTAAAGCCGGCCTGCTCGAGCCCGGCGCGCAAGCGGGCGGTGTTCTGCGCGAGCCTCGCGCGCAGCTCCGGCTGATCCTCGATCAGATCCAGCACCCGCAGGCTCACCGCGGCGACGACCGGAGGCAGGCTGTTCGAGAAGAGATAGGGCCGGGAGCGCTGCCGCAGCCACTCGATCACGGGGCGGCGCGCGGCCGTGTAGCCGCCGCTGCCCCCGCCGAGCGCCTTGCCGAGCGTGCCCGTGAGGATGTCCACTCGCCCGGCGACGCCGCAGTGCTCGGGCGTACCGCTGCCCCGGGCGCCGAGGAGGCCCGCGGCGTGCGAGTCGTCCACCATGACGAGCGCACCGTGCCGCTCGGCGAGATCGCAGATCTGCGGCAGCTTCGCGACGGTGCCGTCCATCGAGAACACCCCGTCCGTCGCGACGAGGCGCGTGCGCGCGCCGCGGGCCTGCTCGAGGCAGCTCTCGAGCTCCTGCATGTCGCCGTTCGCGTAGCGCAGCCGCCGCGCCTTGCACAGGCGGATACCGTCGATGAGGCTCGCGTGGTTGAGCGCATCGGAGATGACGGCGTCGCGCTCGTCGAGGAGCGCCTCGAAGAGCCCGCCGTTCGCATCGAAGCAGGAGGAGTAGAGCATCACCTCCTCGGCGCCGAGGAAGCGCCCGAGGCGCTCCTCGAGCTGCCTGTGCACGGCGTCGGTGCCGCAGATGAAGCGCACGGAGGCCATCCCGTAGCCCCAGCGGTCGATCGCGCGGTGCGCCGCCTCGCGCACCGCCGGATGGTTCGCGAGCCCGAGATAGTTGTTGGCGCAGAGGTTGATCACCTCGCCCGCCGCCGTGCGCACGAGGGCGCCCTGCGGGCTCGTGAGGATCCGCTCGTCCTTGTACAGCCCCTCTGCGCGCAGCCCCTCGAGGCTCGCCGTCAGGGTTTCGAGGAAGGAGGGATGCAAGGCTGAGCGATTCCTGTGGCTGGAGCGTCGATTATACTCGTCGGATGCGCATCGACCGCTCGCTCCTCGCCGCGCGCCTCGGCAGGCGGGTGCTTCGCCGCGGCGGGTCGCAGTGAGACGACCATGAAGAGCTACAAGTACTACGACCTCATCCTCGGCGCGTATGTGTGCGTGCTGCTCTGCGCGAATCTCATTGGGCCGGCGAAGGTCTCGACGGTGGAGCTGCCCTGGATCGGCTCGGTCACCTTCGTCGCGGGCGTGCTGTTCTTTCCCATCTCGTATTTCTTCGGGGATGTGCTGACGGAGGTCTACGGCTACGCGCGCGACCGGCGCGCGGTGTGGGCGGGATTCGCCGCGCTCGCGTTCGCCTCGGTGATGGCCGCCGTGATCGTCCATCTGCCGCCGGCCGAGTTCTGGAAGTCCGAGCAGCCCGCGGTCGCGGCGGTCTTCGGCAACACCCCGCGCGTCGCGGCGGCCTCGATGATCGCCTTCTGGTGCGGATCGTTCGTCAACAGTTACGTGCTCGCCAAGATGAAGCTGTGGACGCGTGGGCGGTGGCTGTGGACGCGCACCATCGGCTCGACGGCGTGCGGAGAGCTCGTGGACTCGAGCCTGTTCTACACGCTCGCCTTCGCGGGCCTCATGACCCCGAGGCAGCTCTTCACCGTGACGGCGACGCAGTACGTGCTCAAGACGAGCTGGGAGATCGTCGCGACCCCGCTCACGTACCGGCTCGTCGGGTTCTTGAAGCGCGCGGAGCAGGAGGATTACTACGACCGCGAGACGAGCTTCACTCCGTTCTCGCTCGCGGTCACGCGCGCCGGCGGGCGGGCACTCGAGGCGGCCTCGCCGCAGTCGTCCCGGACGGCCGCGGACCCGGGAGGCTGAGCTCGGTCCCCTGCCGCGCGCCGAGCCCCATGCGCCCGCACGCGTTCGTCGCCGACGGCCCGATCGAATCCTCGATCGGTCGTGCGATCGATGCCGGCTATCTCACCGCCGAGGAGCCGATCGTCCGCCGGCTCGCCGGGCTCGCCCGCCTGCAGCCGGCCGAGCGCACGGCGGTTCACGAGCGGGCGCTGCGGCTCGTCGCGGCTGCGCGCGCGTCCCGCCCGCGCGGGGGCGGACTCGACGCGCTGCTCCGCGAGTACCCTCTCGCCTCGCGCGAGGGGGTGATCCTCATGTGCCTCGCGGAGGCGCTGCTGCGCATTCCGGACGCTGAGACGGCCGATCGGCTCATCGCCGATCAGGTGGGCACGGGCGAGTGGGAGGAGCATCTCGGCGGCCCGTCGCTGCTCGTCAACGCCTCGACCTGGGGATTGCTGCTCACGGGGCGGCTCATCGAGCTCGATCGGGGCGAGGTCGGGCCCGTGCGCGCGTGGTTCGGCGGCCTCGCGAGCCGGCTCGGCGAGCCCGTCGCGCGCGCGGCGCTGCGCCAGGCCATGCGCATCCTCGGCCATCAATTCGTGATGGGCCGGTCCATCGAGGAGGCGCTCGCGCGCGCCTCGGGCGCCCGCGAGCGCGTCTATCGGTACTCCTTCGACATGCTCGGCGAGGCCGCGATCACCCGCGCCGACGCCGATCGCTACTTGCAGCGCTATCGGGACGCCATCGCGGCCGTCGGCTCACACGCGGCGCGCGCCGCGAGCGGCGCGCACGCGAGGGGGCGGCCCGGCATCTCGGTGAAGCTCTCGGCGCTGCATCCGCGATACGAGCCCGCGCAGCGCGCACGCGTGCTCGCGGAGCTCACGCCGGTCCTGATCGAGCTCGTGCGGCTCGCGCGCGAGGCGGGCATCGGCCTCACGGTCGACGCGGAGGAGTCCGATCGGCTCGCGCTCTCGCTCGAGCTCATCGATGCCGTGCTGCGCAGCGAGTGCACCGCCGGATACGAGGGGCTCGGGCTCGCCGTCCAGGGCTACCAGAAGCGCGCCTACGCGGTGCTCGACTGGCTCGTCACGCGTGCGCGCGCCCTGCGCCGCCGCCTCGCCGTGCGGCTCGTGAAGGGCGCCTACTGGGACAGCGAGATCAAGCGCGCCCAGGAGCGCGGTCTCGAGGGATACCCGGTGTTCACGCGCAAGGCGAACACCGACGTGTCGTACCTTGCCTGCGCGCGGCTGCTCGCGGCGTCGGCCGACGTGATCTATCCGCAATTCGCGACCCACAACGCGCACACCGTCGCTTACGTCATCGAGCTGATGGCAGGCGATGCCACCGCGTTCGAGTTTCAGCGTCTGCACGGCATGGGCGAGGAGCTCTACGAGCAGGTGATGCAGGGGGGCGGAGCGGCCGCGAGCCTTGCCGGCGCGGGTGCTGAGGGCGCGGGCGGCTACGCCTGCCGGGTGTACGCCCCCGTCGGACCGCACGAGGACTTGCTGCCCTACCTCGTGCGGCGCCTGCTCGAGAACGGCGCGAATGCGTCCTTTGTCAATCGTCTGGTCGATGCGCGGCTGCCCGCGGCCGAGGTGGCGCGCGATCCTCTGCAGGAGGTGGCGCGCGTCCGCCCTGCCGAGCACCCACGGATCCTCGAGCCCGAGCGGCTCTTCGGTGCCGAGCGGCGCAACTCCCGCGGGATCAATCTCGCCGACGGCGCGGAGCTCGAGCGGCTCAGACGGTCGTGCGAGGCGGCAGCGCGCGAGCCCTGGAGCACGGCGCCGATCATCGGGGGCGAGCGAGGCGAGGGCAGTCCCACGACGCTCTACAACCCCGCACTCGAGGCGAGCGCGATCGGCACCGTGATCGAGGCGACGCCGGCGGATGTGAGCCGCGCCTTTGACATCGCCGCCGCGGCGCAAGGCGCCTGGGACGGGCGGCCGGCGGCCGAGCGCGCGGCGCTCCTCGAGCGGGCCGCGAGCCTCTTCGAGGAGCGCCGCGCGGAGCTCGTCGCGCGCTGCGTGCTCGAGGCGGGCAAGACCGTTCCGGACAGCCTCTCCGAGGTCCGCGAGGCCGTAGACTTCCTGCGCTACTACGCGTCGCAGGCCCGCGTCGGGTTCGGCGAGGGAGCGACGCTCGGCGGACCGACGGGGGAGCGCAACACCCTCACGCTTCGCGGCCGGGGGGTGTTCGCGTGCGTGAGCCCGTGGAACTTCCCGCTCTCGATCTTCACGGGCCAGGTGAGCGCCGCGCTCGCGGCGGGCAACGCGGTGCTCGCGAAGCCCGCCGAGCAGACGCCGCTCACCGCAGGGCTCGCAGTGGAGATGCTCCATGCCGCGGGCGTGCCGCCCGAAGTGCTGCACTTCTTACCGGGAGACGGCCCCACGGTCGGCACGGCGGTCACGCGCGATCCGCGCGTGGCCGGCGTCGCATTCACCGGGTCGGGCGCGACCGCGCGCCTCATCGAGCGTAGCCTCTGCGAGCGGCCGGGTCCGATCGTCCCGTTGATCGCCGAGACCGGCGGGATCAACGCCATGATCGTGGACAGCTCGGCCCTTCCCGAGCAAGTCGCGCTCGATGCGATCGCCTCGGGCTTCAACAGCGCCGGTCAGCGCTGCTCGGCGCTGCGCGCGCTGCTGCTGCAGGAGGAGATCGCCGCGCGCGTGCTCGAGCTCATCGCCGGCTGCATGGACGAGCTCGAGGTGGGCGATCCGGCGCTGCTCGCGACGGATGTGGGTCCGATCATCGACCGCGAGGCGCTCGGGATGCTCGAGACGTACGCGGCGCGGCTCACCGCTCGCGCTCGCTGGCACCATCGCGCCCGGCTCGAGGCCGGCCACGCGGGCGCCGGCCGGTTCTTCGCCCCGCTCGCCGCGGAGATCGCGAGCCTCGATGCGCTCGAGCGGGAGGTGTTCGGCCCGATCGTGCACGTCGTGCGGTTCCGAGCGCGCGACCTCGACGGGCTCGTCGATGCGCTCAATGCGAAGGGATACGGCCTCACGCTCGGCATCCACACGCGAATCGACGCCGTCGCGCGCAGGATCGCTGCCCGGGCGCGCGTCGGAAACGTCTACGTGAACCGCAACATGATCGGAGCGGTCGTGGGCGTCCAGCCGTTCGGGGGTTGCGGCCTCTCGGGCACGGGGCCGAAGGCGGGCGGGCCGCACTACCTGCCGCGGTTCGCGACCGAGCAGACCGTGACGATCAACACGGCCGCGCTCGGGGGGAATGCGAGCCTGCTCGCGCTCTAGAGGCGGCGGAGCGAGGTGACCCCGCCGTGCCGCGCGAGCGGCATCGCTCGCGTGTCGCGCGGGCCTTACTCGGGGAGCTCGATGAGAATTCGACCGTTCTCCGCGCGCACGGCGAAGGTGCGCACCGGCTCGTACGCGGGCGGGGTCAGCGCCTGACCGCTCCTCAGGCAGAACTGCGCTCCATGCCGCGGGCAGACGATCCGGCAGCCCTCCGTGTCGATCTCCCCTCCGGCGAGGGCCTCGCCATCGTGCGTGCAGCGGTCCTCGACGGCGAAGTAGCCCGCCTCACAGCGCACGACGATGATCGGCACGCCGCCGAGCTCCGCCGTGAACGGCTGGTCCGCCTCGACCGCCTCCGCACCGCCTACGTCGACCCACCGTGCCGCCATGAGGCATCCTCTCGAGCGGGCCTGCACCCGCTCGCGCTCAAAACATTCCGGTCTGTAGCCGGGCCGCCTCGGACATCATCGAGGGGTTCCACGGCGGGTCGAACACGAGCTCGACCTGAACCTCGCGCACCGTCGGGATGCGCTCGAGCTTGTCCTTCGCGTCATCGAGCAGGATGTCGCCCATGCCGCAGCCCGGCGCGGTGAGGGTCATCTTCACCTCGACGGTGCGCGTGCCGTCCTCGGCGGGCCGCACCTCGCATGCGTAGACGAGACCGAGATCGACGATGTTGATCGGGATCTCCGGGTCGTAGCAGGTCTTCAGCTGATCCCAGACGGCCTTGAGCACGTCGTCATCCGTCGCATTCGGCGGCAGCTCGAGCGGCTTGATCGCCTCCTTGCCGAGCGCATCGGCGTCCTCGCCCGCGATGCGCAGGAGATTGCCGTCGACGTACACGGTGAAGCTGCCACCGAGCGCCTGGGTGATGTAGCCGGCCTGGCCGGCCTTGAGGGTAGTCTCCGTGCCGGCCGGCACCATCACGGCGCGCACGTCGCGGTAGAGCACGACCGGCTCGTTGATGTCGCTGCGCATCACGGCTCTCCGGCCATCCGGCCGGCAGGTCCCAAGGGCGCCTCCTCCGGCGCCTCGGTGGTCACGGTTGCGGCGCTGCGCTCGAGCGCGGCGTTGAGCGTGTGCCAGCACAGGCTCGCGCACTTCACCCGCGCCGGGAACTCCCGCACGCCCGAGAGCGCGGCGAGCTTGCCGAGCTCGGGCCCGGCCGCGGCGTCCCGCTGCGTGAGCAGGGCGTGCACCCTCTCGAACAGGCGGCGGACCTCCGCGCGGTCCTTGCCTTTGACGGCCTCGCTCATGAGCGAGGCCGACGCGGTCGAGATGGCGCACCCCTTGCCCTCGAAGCGGATGTCCTCGATGCGCTCGCCGGCAAGCCGCAAGGAGAGCGTGAGGCGGTCGCCGCAGAGGGGATTGTGGCCCTCGGCGCGGGCGTCGGCGTGCTCGAGCCGACCGAAATTCCTCGGGCGGCGGTTGTGATCGAGGATCACGTCGCGGTACAGGTCTTTCAGCTCCATCAGCGGAAGACCTCGCGGGCCTTGCGCACGGCGCTCGCGAGCCGCCGCACGTCCTCGCGCGTGTTGTAGCAGGCGAACGAGGCGCGGGCCGTCGCCGGGACGCCGAAGAACTCCATGACCGGCATCGCGCAGTGATGCCCCGTGCGCACGGCGATCCCCTCGCTGTCGAGGATGGTGCCGAGATCGTGCGGGTGGATGCCCTCGAGCGTGAACGAGATGAGCGACGCCTTGTGCGCCGCGGTGCCGATGATGGTGAGGCCGGGGATGCGCCGCAGCTCCGCGGTCGCCTCCTCGAGCAGCCGCTGCTCGTGCGCGGCGACGGCATCGAGCCCGAGCGCCTCGAGATAGTCGATGGCCGCGGCGAGCCCGATCGCGCCCGACATGTTGGGCGTGCCGGCCTCGAACTTCCACGGCAGCTCGTTGTAGGTCGTGCGCTCGAAGGACACCGTGAGGATCATGTCGCCGCCGCCCTGCCACGGGGGCATCTCGGCGAGCAGGCTCTCCCGGCCGTAGAGCACGCCGATCCCGGTCGGACCGTACAGCTTGTGTCCCGAGAACGCGTAGAAGTCGCAGTCGAGCGCCCGGACGTCGATGCCCCGATGGGACACCGCCTGCGCCCCGTCGATGAGCACCGGGATGCCCCGCGCATGGGCGGCGGAGAGGATCTCGGCGACCGGAAGGATCGTCCCGAGGGCGTTGGAGACGTGGGCGACGGCGACGAGCCGCGTGCGGGGCGTCAAGCGCGCGCGGAACGCCTCGAGATCGAGCTCGCCACGCAGGTCGATCGGAGCGACGGCGAGCGAGCAGCCGGTCTGCTCGCGCACCATCTGCCAGGGAACGATGTTCGCGTGATGCTCGAGGGCGGTGATGAGGATCTCATCGCCGGGCCCGAGCCGCGGGCGCGCATAGGATTGCGCGACGAGGTTGATCGCCTCGGTCGTGCCGCGCACGAAGAGGATCTCGCGGGTCGAGCGGGCGTTGAGGAAGCGCCGCACGCGGTCGCGCGCCCCCTCGTAGGCGGCGGTCGCCTCCTGGCTCAGCAAGTGCACGCCGCGGTGCACGTTGGCGTGCGAGCGCATCTGGTAGTCCTCGACGGCTCGGATCACCGCGCGCGGGCACTGCGCGGAGGCGGCGCTGTCGAGATACACGAGCGGGCGGCCGTGCACGGTGCGCGCGAGGATCGGGAAGTCCTCGCGGACGCGCTCGGCATCGAGCACGGTGGCGGCGCCCGCGGCGGTCCCGCCCGGATGCGCGTTGCCGCCCTCGTGCGTGGTCACGGCCTCATGCGCGGCCTCGGCCTCACGCGTGGTCACGGCCTCATGCCTGGTCACGGCCATCCCACAACTCCTTCAAGGCGTCCGCCTCCCGGATCTGTCCGGCGAGGCTCTGCTCGATCTCCCGGCGCAGCTCGACGATCGCAATCCTCGCGACCACGTCCTCGAGGAAGGCCCATTTGAGCAGTCGCTGCGCCGTGTCGCGGTCGAGCCCGCGCGAGAGAAGGTAGAACAGCATCGCCTCGTCGAGCTTGCCCGCGGTCGCACCGTGGCTGCAGCGCACCTCGTCGGTGTAGATCTCGAGCTGCGGCCTCACGTCGATCTCCGCCTCGGCGCCGGCGAGCAGTCCGCGAAGCGACTGGCTGGAATCGGCGCCGTGCGCCCCGGGCTCGACGACGATCTTGCCGTTGAATGCGACTCGCGAGCGTCCCGCGGCGATGCCGCGAAAGCTCTCCTCGGTCCGGGTGTGCGGCGCGGCATGGCTCACGAGGGCATACTGGTCGAGCACCTGCTGGGCGTCGGCTGCCGCGACGGCGTGCAGTGCAACCTGCGCCCCGTCGCCTCGCAGGCTCACGTGCAGGGTCGAGCGCGCCGCCTGCGCGCCGAGGGTAATGCCGTGCAGGCGGTAGCTCGCCGCGCGGCCGACGGAGGCGCGAAGCGTGTCCATCCACACGGCACGCGCGCCGAGCTGCTGGACTCGGTAATGATCGACGCTCGAGCCCTCATGTGCCCACACCTCGACCGCCGCATCGACGAAGCTCGCAGCATCGTGGATGCCCGCGGCATCGATGGGGCCGGTGACATCGATGGGGCCGGCGGCATCGAGGGTGCGCGCCGTGCCGGCGAGGCTCACGTGCCGCTCGATCAACCGCAGCCGAGCGCGCGGCGCCACATGCACCCGCAGGCGCGGATACGAGGCGCCAAGCTGCGCCGGTGCGCTCGCGGCAAAGACCACCTCGATGCCTGCGGGCTCGTCGGGAGCCCCCGCCCCGGCGGCGACGTGGATTTCCGCGCTGTCGACGGCAAAGGCGTCATTGAGCAACTCGAAGGCGGCATCCCGGTGCGCGTCGCGCTCGCTTTCCGCGGGCGCGGGGCCCGGCGCGGCTCCGGGCCCAGGCGCACACTCCGGCCCGAGCGGTGCGCTGGCGGCCGAAGCGCCTGCCGCCGTTACGCGGCTCGCCGTATGAACGCTCACATTCGGGGCCGGCTTCGCGGGACCGGATGCCGCGGCGGCGAGCACGCCGTCGATGAACACATAGCGCGCATAGCCCGG
>JASHTK010000056.1 GCA_030040575.1 Gammaproteobacteria bacterium | reverse complement strand
TGGACGGCTCGTGAAGGCGCTCGTCACCGGCGCGTCCGGCTTCCTCGGCTCGGCCATCGCGCGCGCGCTCCTCGGGCACGGCTGGAGGGTGCGGTGCCTGCTGCGCGGCGGCTCCGACCGGCGCAATTTGCGCGCGCTGCCCGTCGAGATCGTCGTCGGCGATCTGGCGGACGGCGCCTCGCTCGAGCCCGCACTCGCCGGCTGCGACGCGCTCTTTCACGCCGCGGCGGACTATCGACTCGGCGCGCTCGATTCGCACCGACTCTATCAGACCAACGTCGAGGGGACACGCAACATCCTCGAGGCCGCGCGCCGCGCGCGGGTGCGGCGCATCGTGCACACGAGTAGCGTCGCGACCATCGGGCTGCCGCCCGGCGGAGCGCCCGGCGAGGAGACGACGCCGGTCGGCCTCCACGAGATGATCGGCCACTACAAGCGCTCGAAGTTCCTCGCCGAGCAGGTGGCGTGGGAGCAGGCGCGCGCCGGCGCGCACGTCGTCATCGTCAATCCCTCGACGCCCGTCGGACCGGGCGATGTGAAGCCGACCCCGACCGGCCAAATCGTCCTCGACGCCGCGCGCGGCAGGACGCCGGCCTACGTGGACACCGGCCTCAACGTGGCGCACGTCGACGATGTGGCCGAGGGCCACCTGCTCGCGCTCGAGCGCGGGCGCCCGGGCGAGCGCTACATCCTCGGAGGCGAGAATCTCACGCTGCGCGAGATCCTCACCCTCATCGCCGAGCTCACCGGCCGCAGGCCCCCGCGCATCCGCCTGCCGCACTCCTGGGTGTTGCCCCTCGCGCACCTCGCGGAGGCCTACGCGCGCGTGAGCGGGCGGCCGACGCGCGTCACGGTCGAGGCCGTGCGGATGTCCCGCAAGCGGATGTTCTTCTCGAGCGCGCGAGCCGCCCGCGAGCTCGGGTACCGGTGGCGTCCGCCCCGCGAGGCCTTCGAGGATGCCGTGCGGTGGTTCGCCGAGAACGGCTATCTCGCGCGGTAGGTTAGCCGGGCCGGTCCGCGAGCGCGCGGCGGCCCTCGACCCCCTGCCAGAGCAGCAGCACGGGGATGCCGATCGCGAGGTCCCGTGCGCGCTTCAGGAGCGAGACGGCGAGCCCGAACTCGGCGCCGATGCCAAAGAGCGGCGCGAGCGCGGCGTACGCGGCCTCCTGTACGCCGAGCGCGTTCGGCACGACGACGGCGACGCTGCGCGCGGCGTACACGAGGCTCTCGATCGCGACGACCGCCGCGAGCTGCGCGTGCACGCCGATGAGTCGGTAGGCGATCCAAGCCCCGACCGCCCCCGCGATCCACCCGAGGAGGTGGATCGTCGCGGAGAGGGCCACGCGCGTTGGGGAGCGGTAGATCTCATCGAGCACGCTGCCGAGCGCCTTGGTCGCCGCGCCCGCGGCGCTCGGCAGCAGGCGCGTCGCGATCTTCTCGGTGAGATGCCGGCCCTGCCGCTGCAGGACGAGGAACACGCCGGCCGCGGCCGCGGCGAGCACGATGCCCGCGACGAGAGCGGTCGTCCGCAGCGAGGCGCCCGCGCCGTGCGGGCTGCGCGTGATGAGGATCGCGACGCCGAGTGTCGCGTAGGCGATCTGGGCGAGGAGCTCGGTGGTCACATCGACGATCATCGACCCGGACGCGAGCACCGGTGGCATCCGGTGCAGCGTCGCGGCGCGGACCCCGAGCACGATCCCGCCGAGCTGCGAGAAGGGCAGCACCTCGCCGGCCGAGTCGCGCACCATGCGCGCCCAGACGGTGAGGCTCAGGTACCGGCGCGGCGCCCGCGGGAGCAGGACGAACCAGGCGCAGCCGAGGAGCGGGAACAGGGCGAGTCCGTAGAGGCACAGCAGCCCAAAGCCTGCCCACCCGACCGCGGTCGCCGCGGAGAACACCGCCGCGAAGCCGACGTACCTCACGAGATAGACGGCGAGCGCCACCCCGAGCAGGGCGACGATGAGCAGCCGGTACCTCACGCGTCCCGCTTCGCCCGCGAGCGCAGGAATCGCCGCGCGAAGCGCGCGAGCGCGGGAACGGCTCGCGGCCGCAGCAGGCGCGCATCGTAGCGGCTCATGCGCCGCTCGTTCTCGCCGAGGCACAGGTCGATCAGGGCGCCCACGTCGATGTCCGCGCCGATCGACTTGGCGCCCGTCACGGTGAAGTTGTTGTCCTGCTTCTCACCGCCGAGATTGCGCGCGAGCCCGATGCGCTCCCGGATGAGAAACGCCCACGCGGCAAGCACCTTCAGCTCGAAGTACGGCCTCCTCCAGCGGGGCATCGTGCGCCGATGCCAGGCCACCCAGTTCACGAAGAACAGAATGTGCCGCGCCTCCTCCTGGATCACGGGCTCGAACGTGCCGACGAGCGCCTGCGGGAAGAAGCCCGAGCGCTGCGCCGACTCGAACAGCCCGAAGGCGAAGAAGCTGTCGATGCACTCGCTGTAGCCCGTCACCAGGTACGCCCATTCCGGATCGCCCCGCACGCTGTACTGCGGCTCGGGCTCGAGCGTGATGCCGTAGGCGGCGACGAGATTGGAGAGCACGTGCTTGTGCCGGCCCTCCTCGAACGCATTGAGCTCGATCGCGCGCCTGAGCAGCGCGTCGCCGACGGTGGCCGCGTACGTCGCGATGTTGAGGCGCGCGCGACCCTCGGTCTGCACCGCGATGTCCCAGATGGGCAGGCTCACCAGGCGCTCGCGCGCCTCGGCATCGAGCGGCGGCCAGTCGATCACCGCCGGCTTGTACGGATCGAAGGTATCGAGGAGGGTGCGGCAGAAGAGCACCTTGTGGGCGCCCGAACCGATCCGGACAGGACCCTGGGGGAGCGGCGCGCCGAGCTCCCCGCGTTCCGTCTCGGCGCTGGTGACGATCGAGCTCATGCCGTGAGTCGGCTTCTTGCGTGGCCCCGGACCGCGCTGCGTGTCCCCGTGGCGGGCGTCATGGGACGCGCAGCTTACCTGCGGCGGGCAGATCGAGGAACCCGCCGCGCGCCGCGCCGCAATCGGCGAGGGCCGCGGCGACGCGCGGGGAGAGCAGAGCCGCAAGCTCGTCGGTGTGGCGATAGCCGGGCATCGAGGGGGCGATCGCGCGCCCGGCGAGCGTCGCCGGGTGCAGGTAGATCTCGCTCGCGCCCTCGGGCAGCCGCGCGAGAATCGAGAGCAGCGTCGGCTCGTCCATCGCCCCGCTCGCCGCGATCCCGAACAGATGGTCGTTGCGCGCGAGGCCGGCGGCATCGAGCCGGCGCCGCATGAGCCCGAGCCAGGGCGCAAGCCCGGCCGCGGCGGCGGTCCGCCCCGCGAACCAGGGCGGCTCGGCGGGCAGGCGCACCGCGCGCAGCCCGAACTCGCGGCCGACCTCGAGGATTAACCTGAGCACGGTCGGATGCAGATGCAGATGCTTGTGGGCGTTCACGTGGTCGAGCGGCAGCCCGGTGCGCTCGAATGCCGCGAACTGCGCGCGGATCTCGGCCTTCAGCTCGCGCCGCGCGGCGGGCAGCGCGAACCAGCGCCAGCCCTCGAGGGCCAGCCCGGGGCCTGAGCGGCTGCGAAAACGGCCAGCGCGATCGACGAGATGGGGTATCGCATCCGGCGGGAGCTCGGCCCGCCCGTCCGCGAGAGTGAGGTGAAGCCCCACGCGCAGCTGCGGCAAGGCGCGCGCGCGTCGCACGGCG
>JASHTK010000055.1 GCA_030040575.1 Gammaproteobacteria bacterium | reverse complement strand
TTCACCGGCGTTGACCGGGACTGCGAAGCGCGTCGAGTGTAACCCGCGGGTTCATCAAGACTTACAAAGCGCGACGCCGCGGTCCTCCCGCCGCGCCCGCCGGGCGGCGACAGTGTGATTTTAGTAAAGATCCGCAGCCAGCGAAATTGTTAAATTCCGCACTGGGCGCGCCCGGGCAGCGGGACTGCTCAAGCCCGTCATATGCTCATTGCCAAGAAGTCTGAAGCGCAGCGACCCGTCGCGGGGCGACGCGAGGTCCCGCGTGTGTAAACTGCCGAGCAAGGTCGCACAGCCATGTCCGATAGCCAGCTTCTCGAGGCCATGATCGGCGCCGCCATCGAAGCTGGCCGCGCCGCGCAGGCGCATTACCGGGTCGGGCTCGAGGTGCGGCGGAAGGCCGACGCCTCGCCCGTGACCGAGGCGGATCGCGCGGCCGAGGCGCTCATCCTCGAGCGCCTCGCCCGAGCCGCCCCCGCAACGCCCATCATCGCCGAGGAGGAGGTCGCGGCGGGCCGGGTGCCGGCGACGGCCGAGGAGTTCTTTCTGGTCGATCCGCTCGATGGCACGAAGGAGTTCATCGCCGGGAGCGGCGAGTTCACGGTGAACATCGCCCTGATCCGCCACGGTGCACCGGTGCTCGGCGTCGTGTTTGCGCCCGCGCAGGGCCGCCTGTACGCGGCCAACGTCGCGGCGGGAATCGCCTTTCGCACCGAGCAGGCGCCGCAGGCGGCCGGGGCCGCGCGCCGCGAGGCGATTCGCGTGAGGCCCCCGCCGCGGGCAGGCCTCACTGCCGTCGCCTCCCGCTCGCACGCGACGCCGCAGACCGACGTGTATCTCGCGGGCTACCCCATCGCGGAGCGCGTCTCCGTCGGCTCATCGCTCAAGTTCTGCCTCCTCGCCGAGGGCAGCGCCGACCTCTACCCGCGCCTCGGCCCGACCATGGAATGGGATACCGCCGCGGGCCACGCCGTGCTCCTCGGCGCGGGCGGCACGGTGAGCGCGCCCGACGGGCAGCCGCTGCGGTACGGCAAGCCCCAGTACCGCAATCCGTGGTTCGTCGCGAGCGGCTCGGTCGCGGCACGGCCGCTCGCCCCTTAAGCGCCCATGCTCTCCCCACACCTCAAGCGGCTCGAGGCCGAGTCGATCGAGATCATGCGCGAGGTGGCCGCCGAGTTCGCGAAGCCCGTGATCCTCTACTCGATCGGCAAGGACTCGGGCGCGATGCTGCACGTCGCGGTCAAGGCGTTCCACCCCTCGAGGCTGCCGTTCCCCCTCCTGCACATCGACACCGGCTGGAAGTTCCGCGAGATGATTCGCCACCGGGACATGATCGCCGCACGCTACGGCGTCGAGCTGCTCGTCTACACCAACGCCGAGGGCCGCGCGCGCGGCATCAACCCGATCACCTCGGGCTCGCAGCTGCACACTCAGGTCATGAAGACCGAGGCGCTGAAGCAGGCGCTCGATCTGTGGGGCTTCGATGCGGCGTTCGGCGGTGCCCGGCGGGACGAGGAGAAAAGCCGCGCCAAGGAGCGCATCTTCTCGTTCCGCTCGAAAGGGCACGTGTGGGACCCGCGCAACCAGCGCCCCGAGCTCTGGCGGCTCTACAACACGCGGATCAACAAGGGCGAGACGATCCGCGTCTTCCCCCTGTCGAACTGGACCGAGCTCGATGTGTGGCAGTACACGCGCGCGGAGGCCATCCCGGTCGTGCCGCTTTACTTCGCCGCGCCGCGCCCGGTCGTCCGGCGCGATGGGCTGCTCATCGTGCGCGACGATGAGCGGCTGCCGCTCGAGCCGGGGGAGCGCGAGGAGGTGCGGATGGTGCGCTTCCGGTCGCTCGGGTGCTATCCGCTCACCGCGGCGGTCGAGAGCACCGCGACCTCGCTCGATGAGATCATCGAGGAGATGCTCACCACGCGCACCTCGGAGCGCTCGGGCCGCGTGATCGACGCCGACGAGGCGGCCTCGATGGAGCGCAAGAAGCGCGAGGGCTACTTCTGATGACCGGGCCGCTTCCCGCCGAGGTCGTCGTGAGCGCGGGCGCGCGCGGACCGACGCGCGGCCTGCTGCGGTTTCTCACCTGCGGCTCGGTGGATGACGGCAAATCGACGCTCATCGGCCGGCTGCTCTACGACAGCAAGCTCATCCACGACGATCAGCTCGATGCGCTGCGCCGCGACAGCCGCCGGCACGGCACGACCGGGGACGACATGGATCTCGCCCTGCTCGTCGATGGCCTCGAGGCCGAGCGCGAGCAGGGGATCACGATCGACGTGGCGTACCGGTTCTTCAGCACGCCGCGCCGCTCCTTCATCGTCGCGGACACCCCGGGGCACGAGCAGTACACGCGCAACATGGCGACCGGAGCCTCGAATTCGGAGGCGGCCGTCATCCTCATCGACGCGCGCAAGGGCGTGCTCACCCAGACGCGACGCCACAGCTACATCTGCGCGCTCCTCGGGATCCGCCACGTCGCCCTCGCCGTCAACAAGATCGATCTGGCGGATTTCTCCGCCGAGCGCTTCCACCACATCGTCGGGGACTACTTCGGCTTCGCCGCGACCCTCGGCTTCGCCTCCGTGACGCCCATTCCGATCTCCGCGCGCTTCGGCGACAACGTGGCGGCGCCCTCCGCGCGCATGAGCTGGTACGACGGACCGACCCTGCTCGAGTACCTCGAGACGCTCGATGCGGATCACGGCCTCGCCGGGCGGCCGTTCCGCTTCCCGGTGCAGTGGGTGAATCGCCCGGATCTCGATTTTCGCGGCTACTCGGGCACGGTCGCCTCCGGCTCGATCGCGCTCGGCGACCGGGTGGCCGTCGCGGCCTCCGGCCGCGAATCGGCGCTCGCCCGCATCGTGACGGCCGACGGGGATCTGCGCGCGGCGAGCGCCGGCGACGCGGTGACGCTCGTCCTCGCGGACGACCTCGACATCGCCCGCGGCGATGTGATCGCGCGCGCCGATGCGCGTCCGGAGGTGGTCGACCAGTTCGCGGCGCACGTCCTGTGGATGGCCGAGGACCCGATGCTGCCCGGCCGCTCCTACCTGATCCGCATCGGCACGAAGTACGTTCCGGCCCGCGTCACCTCGCTCAAGCACAAGGTGGACGTGAGCACTCTCGAGCACATCGCCGCCAAGACGCTGGCGCTGAATGAGATCGGGCTGTGCAACCTCGCGACCGCGACGCCCGTCGCGCTCGATCCGTACGCGGAGAACCGCGCGACGGGCGCCTTCATCCTGATCGATCGCTTCAACAACGCGACCGCCGGGGCCGGCATGATCACCTTCGGCCTGCGGCGGGCGACCAACGTGCACCGCCAGAGCCTCACGATCGACCGGGAGTCGCGCATGCGGCGTAACGGCCACCGGCCCGCGATCCTGTGGTTCACGGGGCTCTCGGGCTCGGGCAAATCGACGATCGCGAACCTCGTCGAGAAGGCGCTGCACGCGCAGGGCGCGCACACCTACCTCCTCGACGGGGACAACGTGCGCCAGGGCTTGAACCGCGACCTCGGATTCACCGACGCGGACCGCGTCGAGAACATCCGCCGCGTGGGCGAGGTCGCGCGGCTCTTCGTCGATGCCGGGCTCATCGTGCTCTGCTCGTTCATCTCGCCGTTTCGGGCCGAGCGGCGCATGGTGCGCGAGCTCGTCGGCCCGGGTGAGTTCGTCGAGATCTTCGTCGATACGCCGCTCGAGGAGTGCATCCGGCGCGACCCGAAGGGCCTGTACGCCCGCGCGCGGGCGGGCAAGATCACGCACTTCACCGGCATCGATTCCCCCTACGAGCCCCCCGAGGACCCGGAGCTCGTGATCGCCGCTCGCGAGACGACCCCCGAGGACGGTGCGCAGCAGGTGATCGCCGTGCTCAAGGCGAAACAGATCATCGCGTGAGGCCGCGCGGGCCGGCCACCCCCGCCGGTCCCTCACAGGTGGCGCGCGAGCCGCGCGACGTGCTCGGCGATCGCGAGCGATGCCGTGAGGCCCGGCGACTCGATGCCGAGGAGGTGGACGATCGGCGCGCCGTGGGTCTCGGGCCCCGCGATGAGAAAGTCGGCGGCGGGCTCCCCGGGACCCGCGAGCTTCGGGCGGATCCCCGAGTACGCGGGCCGCAGAGCCCCCTCCGGCAGCTCGGGCCAGTAGCGGCGGATCGCCTCGTAGAAGCACCCGGCACGCTGCGGGTCGACGCCGTAGTCGAGCGCGTCGACCCATTCCACGTCCGGTCCGAACCGCGTGCGGCCGGCGAGGTCGAGCGTCGCGTGCACGCCGAGCCCGCCGGGCTCGGGAAGCGGATAGATGAGGCGCGAGAAGGGCGCGCGGCCGGCGAGCGCGAAGTAGCTGCCCTTGGCGAGGTAGGCTCGCGGAACGCGGTCCACGGGAAAGCCCTCGGTCGCGCGCGCGAGCGCCGGCGCATCGAGCCCCGCCGCGTTCACGACGAGCGCGGCGCGGAGCGCGGCGGGCGCATCGTTCACGGCGATCGCGACCGCGTCCTCCTCGACCCGCATGCGGGTGACGCGGCTGCCGTAGAGGCAGATCGCGCCGTGGGCCTCGGCCTCCCCGAGCAGCGCGATCAGAAAGCCGTGCGTGTCGAGGATGCCCGAGTCCGGGGAGAGCAGGGCCGCCCGGCACTCGAGACGCGGCTCGAGCGAGCGCGCCGCCGAGCGATCGAGCGGGGTGAGCGTGACGCCGTTCGAGTGGGCGAGCGAGGCGAGCTGCTCGAGCCGCGGGAGCTCTCGATCGGAGGTGGCGACGATGAGCTTGCCGCAGCGGCGATGGGCGACGCCCGAGCGCGCGCAGAACTCGTAGAGCCGCAGCCTGCCCTCGAGGCACAGCCGCGCCTTGAGGGACCCCGGGGCATAGTAGATGCCGGCGTGAATCACCTCGCTGTTGCGCGAGCTCGCACCGGTCCCGAAGGTATCGGCTGCCTCGAGCACCAGCACCTCGCGCCCCTCGCGCGCGAGCGCTCGCGCGATGGCAAGCCCGATCGCCCCGGCGCCGATCACCGCCGCCTCGATGCGGTCCACTTACGCGATCCCCGCGCGCCGGCGCGCGGCCGCCGAGACACTCGAGAGGAAGGGCGAGTCGCGATCGAAGAAGCGCCAGGGGCGGCGCGCCCATCTGCCGGCATACTCGACGCCGATGCGCGGGCCCGAGCCGACGCGGACCGCGCGGCCGCCCGCTCGCGGCCGCTCGATCCAGAGGACTTCCCCGCGCAGATCGGCCGCGTTCAGCCTCCGGTCGATGCCCATCGCGCGGCAGAGCAGTCCCGGCCCCCAGGTGGGCCGTGCGAGGTTCGACACCGGCTCGAGGGCACGCAGCAGCAC
>JASHTK010000054.1 GCA_030040575.1 Gammaproteobacteria bacterium | reverse complement strand
TGCTCACGCGCTGCGGCCTGAGCCTCGCGAGCTGGACGCGGCGGGGCTTCGATACGGTGCGGCGCGACGCCGACTCGGTCCTCGCGAGGCTCACTCGGGGACTGCGGGCCGGCGACATCCTGCTGCTGCACGATGGGCGGGCGGCGCGCACGCGCACGGGCTCGCCCGTGATTCTCGAGGTGCTGCCGCGCCTGCTCGATGCCTGCGCGAGCGCCGCACTCACGACGGTCACGCTGCGCGCGGCATCCGCGCCGGCACGGCCGGACCAAAATCAAGCCAAATGAGCGGGTTATCCGCGGTCCGAGCGGCGGCGAATGAGGCTATGATAGGCGCAACCGGATAGGAGCTTCCCCGGCATGATGTGGATGTGGTACGCCCTCTGGTACGTCGTCGCGGTCGGCTTTCTGGTGATCGTGCACGAGTTCGGCCACTTCTGGGTGGCGCGGCGCCTCGGATTCAAGGTGCTGCGATTCTCGATCGGCTTCGGCAAGCCGCTGCTGCGCAAGGCGATCGGTGCCGACCGCACGGAACTCGTGCTCGCCCCGATCCCGATGGGCGGCTACGTGAAGATGCTCGACGAGCGCGAGGGCCCCGTCGCGCCCGCGGATCTGTCCCGATCGTTCACGCGCCGTCCGCCGTGGCAGCGCATCGTCGTGTTGCTCGCCGGACCGGGCGCGAACGTCGCCTTTGCCATCCTCGTCCTCTGGGGCATGCTCTGGGCGAACGGGGCCACGGACTACAGGCCCGTCGTCGGGGACGTGACTCTGTCCTCGGCTGCTGCCCGCGCCGGGCTGCATACCGGCGATGACATCACGGCCATCAACGGACGCGCCGTCGCGGATCAGCGCGACGTCGTATTTGGGCTCCTCGATTCCATCCTCTCGCGCGGCAGCGCCTCGCTCACCGTGCAGAGCGCACAGGGCGAGGCCCGCACGGTCACGCTCGCGGTGTCCGATCCGGCGCAGCGCAAGCGCCTGAGCGATCTCGCCGACTTGCTCGGCGTCGCCGGGTTTCAATTCGAGGAGCCGGTGATTCCTCCGGTCGTCGGCGAGGTGGAGAAGGACAGCCCCGCCGCGACGGCGGGATTGCAGGCGGGCGATCGCATCCTCGCCGTCGATGGCAAAGCGGTGCGCGACTTCACGGATATCTCGCGGGACATCGCGAATACGCCGGCCGCGACGATCGAGATGCGCTACAGCCGCGCCGGAGTCGAGCAGACGGTGCGCATCGCCGTCTCCAAATCCGGCCCGGACGGCCAGAAGCACATCGGCGTCCTCTCCACCCCCGCGCAGTACCCGCCGGGCATGGTCGTCCACCAGAGCCTGTCCCCCGGCGCGGCACTCACCGCCGCGGCGAGCGAGGCGTGGAATCTCACGGCGCTGCAGGGGCGGCTCATCTGGCGCATGGTGCTCGGGCAGGTCTCGCTCAAGAACCTGAGCGGCCCGATCGGCATCGCCGAGTATGCCGGCGAGTCGGCAGAGGCAGGCGCGGCGTCGTTCCTGAGCTTCCTCGTGCTCATCTCGCTCGCCATCGCCTTCTTCAATCTCCTGCCCATCCCCATTCTCGACGGCGGCCAGATCGTCTTTCAGGTCGCCGAGTGGGTGAAGGGCAGCCCCCTCTCCGAGCGCACCCAGGCCTTCGGCCAGCAGGTGGGACTCGCGCTGCTCGTGCTGCTCCTCGGGGTCGCGATCTTCAACGACGTGACCCGTCAGCTCGGCTGAGCTCAGGCGCTCGCGCCGGCGGCCTCGTGCGGGCCGCCATGCAGCCGCGGCGCGCTGTGCGGCCACGCGCGCTCGTAGAGCGTCGTGCGCTGCACGAGCGGCCGGCCGGCGGCGCTTGCGATGCGCCGCAAGTCCTCGGGCGTCAGCTCCTGACCGTTGGCTCCACCCGCGGCGCGCGTGATGGACTCGTTCATCAGCGTGCCCCCGAGATCATTCGCGCCGGCCTGAAGGCACGCGGCGGCGCCGCGCGGATTCATCTTGACCCAGGATGTTTGAATGTTCGCAAGGAGCGGATGCAGCGCGAGCCGGGCGACGGCGTGCATCAGCACGGCTTCCCGGAAGGTTGGGCCTGGCCTCGCGAGACCCCGCCGCCACAGCGGCGCTTCCATGTGGACGAACGGCAGCGGGACGAACTCCGTGAAGCCCCCGGTGCGCTCCTGCAGCTCGCGCACGCGCAGCAGGTGCCGCGCCCAGTTGAGCGGTCGGTCGACGTGGCCGAACATGATGGTGGCCGTGCTGCGCAGCCCGACGGTGTGGGCCGCGCGCATCACCTCGAGCCACTCGGCGGTGCTCACCTTGTCCGGACAGATGAGGGCCCGCACCTCATCGTCCAGGATCTCCGCGGCCGTGCCGGGCAAGGTCGCGAGGCCCGCTGCCTTCAGCCGCCTCAGAAACTCCTCGAGCGTGAGTCCGAGCGTGCGCGCGCCGTGCGTCACCTCGAGCGGCGAGAACGCGTGCACGTGCATCGCGGGAACGGCCTCCTTGACGGCGGCGACGATCCGCAAGTAGGTCTCGCCGGTGAACTCGGGGTGGATGCCGCCCTGCAGGCACACCTCGGTCGCGCCGCGCTCGGCCGCCTCGAGCGTCCGCCGCGCGATCTCCGCGGTGTCGAGCAGATAGGCGGGGCCGCGCAGCGTCTTCGCTCCGCTCTTCGAGAAGGCGCAGAAGCCGCACTTGTACAGACAGATGTTGGTGTAGTTGATGTTGCGGTTGACGACGTAGGTCACCTGCGGCCCGACGGCATCCTCCCGCAGCCGGTCCGCGGCCGCGAGGAGGTGGCGCAGGTCGGAACCCTCCGTGCCGAAGAGCGCGACGAGCTGCTCCGGCCCGAGCGGGTCGCCGCGCAGCGCCTGCTGCAGGATGCGGCGCAGGGGGCGGGAGGCTGCGGGCGGCCGCCCGCGCGGCGCGCGTAGCCCAGCGTGCGCCGCCGGCGGGATCGGCATCGTCGTGCCG
>JASHTK010000053.1 GCA_030040575.1 Gammaproteobacteria bacterium | reverse complement strand
GAGTCCTCGCGCGCCTCATCGACCCGCGGCGCCTGCGAGGTCGGCCCGATGAACAGGCCCGCGAACAGGTACGAGAGCGAGGGATGGTCGTGCCAGTAGCCGAGCAGGCTCCGCAGCAGATCGGGACGGCGCAGGAACGGGGAGTCGGCGGCGCTCGCCCCGCCGAGCACGAAGTGATTGCCGCCGCCGGTGCCGGTGTGCCGCCCGTCGAGCATGAACTTCTCGGAGGTGAGCCGGCACTCGCGCGCCTGCTCGTACAGGTGCACCGTGCGCTGCGCGAGCTCGCTCCAGCTCGCGGCCGGATGCACGTTCACCTCGATCACGCCCGGATCCGGCGTCACGCGAAAGGACTCGATCCGCGGGTCGCGGGGCGGCTCGTAGCCCTCGAGCAGGATCGGCTGCGACAGGGCCCGCGCCGCCTCCTCCACCGCCGCCGCGAGCTCGAGATAGTCCTCGAGCGTCGCAACCGGCGGCATGAAGACGTAGAGGATCCCGGCGCGCACCTGCGCGCACAGCGCGGTTCGCGTGATCCACGCGGCCGACTCGCCCGGAGCCGGCGCATCGTCCCGCCGATCGGTGCTCTCCGGAGCGTGTCCCGCCGCGACGGCCGCGTCCGGCGCATCGGCCGCCGGCGAGTCCCCGAGCCTCAGTCGCCGGCGAATCTGCGCCGGGGCGGGCAGCGAGCCGAAGCCCTGCATGGGATCGGGCGCGTGCAGGGACGGGCGGTCGTGGGGCGCGGCCCACGGCAGCGAGTCGAGCGGCAGCCGGTAGCCGATCGGCGAGTCGCCCGGAATCAAATAGCAGCGCTCGTCGCGCAGGAACCAGCGGCCCGAGCGCCAGCCGCGCCCGCTCGCCTCGCGCGCGATCGGCAGCACGTAGCCCGCCTCCTGATCGAGTCCGCGCGTGAAGACCGCGGCAAGCCGCGCCCGCTCGCCGGCATCCGCGAGCCGCGAATCGAAGGGGTCGACATTCGAGGGTAGACGCCGCTCCCGCCACAAGTAGTAGAAGACGTCCTCGTACGCCGCAAAGACGCTCTCGGGCGGCACCCCGAGCGTGGTCGCGACCGCTGCCAGCAAGCGGCGCGCGGCCTCCTCGCTCGCCGCGCCGGGGCGCGAGTCGTCCGCGAACAGCTCCGGGCTGCTCCAGACCGGCTCGCCGTCGCGCCGCCAGAAGCAATTGAGCGACCAGCGCGGCAGCGGCTCGCCCGGATACCACTTGCCCTGGCCGAAGTGCTCGAGGCCGTGCGGCGCGTAGCGCGCCTTCAGCCGCCGGTAGAGCGCGCCGGCCAGGCGGCGCTTCTCCGGCCCGAGCGCGGCGGTGTTCCATTCAGGCGCATCCGGATGATCGATCGCGACGAACGTCGGCTCCCCGCCCATCGTGAGCCGCACGTCGAGCGCCTGAAGATCGGCATCGACGGCGCGCCCGGCCTCATCGATCCGCGACCACTGCTCCTCGGAATACGGCAGCGTGACTCGCGGGGCCTCCCAGATGCGGCTCACCCGCATCGAGTGGTCGAACTCGACCTCGCACTCCTCGATGAGCCCCGTGACGGGCGCCGCTGCGCCCGGCTCCGGCGTGCAGGCGAGCGGCAGGTGTCCCTCCCCGGCGAGCAGCCCGGAGGTCGGATCGAGTCCGATCCAGCCCGCTCCCGGCAGGTACACCTCGCACCACGCGTGCAGGTCGGTGAAGTCCTCGGCAGGCCCGGAGGGGCCGTCGAGCGAGGGCACGTCGGACCTGAGCTGGATGAGGTACCCCGAGACGAAGCGCGCCGCGAGCCCCATCTCGCGCAGCAGCTGCACGAGCAGCCAGCCCGTGTCGCGGCAGGAGCCGGCGGCCCGCTCGAGCGTCTCCTCGGGCGTCTGCACGCCAGGCTGCAGGCGAATGAGGTAGCGCACGTCGCGCGCGAGCTTGCGGTTGAGCTCGACGAGAAAGTCGACGGTGTCCGTCCGCGGCCGGGCCGTGCAAGCGGCCCGCGCGATGCGGGCAGCGGGTGCGGCCGCGGCGAGGTACTCCTCGAAGCGCCGGCCCCAAGGACGCGTCGTGAGGTACGGGGCGAGATCGTTGCGCTCGCCCGGCTCGTACGCGAACGGAAACGTGCGCGCGTGCGGCTCTAAGAAGAAATCGAATGGATTGAGCACCGCCATCTCGGCGACGAGATCCACCTCGATCCGCAAGCTCTCGGTCTTCTCCGGAAAGGTGAGCCGCGCGAGGTAGTTCGCGTGCGGGTCCTGCTGCCAGTTGATGAAGTGCTTCGCCGGCTCGACCTTGAGCGAGTACGCGAGCACGCGCGTGCGGCAGTGCGGGGCGGGCCGCAGGCGCACGATCTGCGGGCCGAGGCGCACCGGGCGATCGTAGCGATAGCGCGTGAGGTGATTGAGCGCGACGTGAATCGACATGATCCCGCATTATAGGTCGCGGTCGTTGCACCCGTTTGGAACGGCGTGCACCAAGATGCGTCAGGCCGCACGAATCGTTTGCGAAGCACGCGGGCTCGTTGGTATGTTCGGGCGAAGAGCCTGCGGGCGGGGCAATCGAGGCGGCGAGCGCTCACCGTGCGGCGAGCGCCGCAGACGGCAGATGGACTGGAACGATTATTCGGCGCCGGGACTGCACGACGAGCTGGTCGCGCCGGGGGGATGCGCGCGCGCCGCGGGCCACGCGCTCATGCGACATCTGTCCGAGCTCGATCAGCAGGAGATCGGGCTGCGGCAGCACGCCGCGGAGCTCGCCATCAAATCGATGGGCATCACCTTCACCGTCTATCACGAGCAGGGCGGATCGATCGATCGCGCCTGGCCACTCGACATCATCCCGCGCACGATCGAGCGGCGCGAGTGGCTGCGCATCGAGGCGGGGCTGCGCCAGCGCGTGACGGCGCTCAACCTGTTCATCGACGACATCTATCACCGCCAGCGCATTCTCGCGGACGGAGTGATGCCCCGCGAGCTCATCGCCTCCTCGACCAGCTTCCGGCGCGAGTGCGTCGGGATCGATCCGGCCTTTGGCTGCTGGGCGCACGTCTGCGGCACCGATTTGGTGCGCGACAAGGACGGCACCGTCTATGTGCTCGAGGACAACCTGCGCGTGCCCTCGGGCGTCTCCTACATGATCGAGAACCGCCAGGTCGTCAAGCGCGTGTTCCCGGAGATGTTCGACAGCGCCGCGATCCTGCCGGTCGACGATTACCCCTCGCGGCTGCACGACATGCTGGTCGCGCTCGCCCCGCAGCGCGAGCGCCGCGCGGAGATCGTGGTCCTCACCCCCGGGATCTACAACTCGGCGTACTTCGAGCACGCCTATCTCGCCCGGCAGATGGGCTGCGAGCTCGTCGAGGGCCGCGACCTCGCCGTGCGCGACGATGACCGCGTCTACATGCACACCGTGCACGGGTGGACGCAGGTCGATGTGATCTACCGGCGGGTCGGCGATGAGTTCCTCGATCCCGAGGTGTTCCGCGCCGACTCGACGCTCGGGGTGCGCGGCCTGATGCGCGCCTGGGCCCGCGGCCACGTCGCGCTCGCCAACGCGCCGGGCGCCGGCGTCGCCGACGACAAGCTGATCTACACCTACGTGCCGGACATGATCCGCTACTACCTCGCGGAGGACGCGATCCTGCCGAACGTGCCGTCCTGGCGCTGCTTCGATCCGCAGCAGCTCGAGCACGTCCTCGCGCACCTCGACTCGCTCGTCGTGAAGACGATCGACGGCTCGGGCGGCTACGGCATGCTCATGGGTCCGACCGCCTCGCGCGAGGAGCGTGCGCAGTTTGCGGCGGCGCTGCGGCGCGATCCGCGCAGCTACATCGCGCAACCGGTCGTCACGCTCTCGACCGTCCCGACCTTCGCCGGCGGCCGCCTCGAGCCCCGCCACGTCGATTTGCGGCCGTTCATCTTGAGCGGCCCGGAGACCTACGTGACGACGGGCGGGCTCACGCGCGTCGCGATGCGCAAGGGCACGCTCGTCGTCAACTCGAGCCAGGGCGGCGGCAGCAAGGACACCTGGATCGTGGACACGGAGGCGTAAGCCGTGCTCGCGCGCACGGTCGAGAACGTCTACTGGCTCGCGCGCTACCTCGAGCGGGCCGAGAACACGGCACGCCTGATCAGCGTCAACACGCAGCTGCTGCTCGATCTGCCCTCGGGGTTCGCCCCGGGGTGGCTGCCGCTCGTCAACATCACGGGCAGTCGCGCGGCGTTCGACTCCCGCTACACGCGCGCCGAGGAGCACGATGTCGTGCACTTCCTCATCGCGGACCGCGAGAACCCAGGATCGATCGTCTCCTCGCTCGACATGGCGCGCGAGAATGCCCGCACGCTGCGCGACGTGCTGCCCGCCGAGGCGTGGGAGGAGCTCAACCGCTTCTTCATGCAGCTCTCCGAGGAGCTGCCCGCGGGCCTCAACCGCCGCACCCGCTTCGACTTCCTCAAGCGCAGCATCCTCATGTCCCAGACCCTGACGGGCATGCTCGAGGGGACCATGAGCCGCAACGACGCCCACACCTTCATGATGCTCGGGCGCAATCTCGAGCGCGCGGACATGACGAGCCGCATCATCGACGTGCGCTCGGCGCAGCTGCTGATTGCCGCCGAGGCGCCGGAGCACCACCCCTTCGACACGATCCAGTGGATGAGCGTGCTGCGATCGCTCTCCGGCTACGAGATGTACCGGCTCGGCCGGCGCGCGCGGGTGAGCCGCGCCGACGTGCTCGAGTTCGTGCTGCGCGATGAGCAGTTTCCACGGGCCTGCCTGTTCTGCCTGCGCCAGATCGAGCTCGGGCTGCACGCGCTGCCGCGCAGCGGGGCGGTCCGCCACGCGCTCCTCACGGCGTGCCGGTTCCTCGCCGGCACCGCCCTCGAGGGACTCGGGCAGCCGGAGGTGCACGAGCTCATCGACAAGGTGCAGCTGCACATCCGGGCGGTGCACGACTCGATCGCCTCCACGTACTTCCCGCAGCAGAGCCGCCCGGCGACCGAGATGACGGTCGAGCGCGCGCAGGGCGTGCTGCGCTCGCTGCCGCTGTTCAGGTGAGGTGACCTGCCATGAGCACCGCAGCTCCGCTGCCCGCGGCCGCCGGCCCAGCGCGGCGCGAAGGCGACCGCGTCGCCCTCACCAAGGAGGCGCTCAAGCACGCCTTCCTCGACAGCCTGTACTACATCCAGGGGAAGTTCCCGGCGCTCGCGACCCGCAAGGACTACTACCTCGCACTCGCCTACACCATCCGCGACCGCCTGATGCAGCGCTGGATCTGCACCGCGGCGACTTACACGGAGCGCGGCTCGCGCACCGTCGCGTACCTCTCGGCCGAGTTCCTGATGGGGCCGCACCTTGCGAACAATCTGCTCAACCTCGGCATCCATGACCTCGTGCGCCAGGCCGTGACGGAGCTCGGGCTCACCCTCGATGAGCTGCTGCAGGAGGAGGACGAGCCGGGCCTCGGCAACGGCGGCCTCGGCCGCCTCGCCGCGTGCTTCATCGATTCGCTCGCGACGCTGCAGGTGCCGACCTTAGGCTACGGCATCCGCTACGAGCACGGCATCTTCCAGCAGGACATCGTCCGCGGCTGGCAGGTGGAGAAGACCGACAAGTGGCTGCGGCACGGCAACCCCTGGGAGATCGCGCGGCCCGAGTGGGCCGTCGAGGTGAAGTTCGGCGGCTGCACCGAGCGCTACACCGATGAGCGCGGCCGCGTGCGCGTGCGCTGGGTGCCCGCGCGCGTCGTGAACGCGGTGCCCTACGACACGCCGATCCTCGGCTACCGGGTCAACACCGCCAACACGCTGCGCCTGTAGCGGGCCGAGGCCCCGGAGTCCTTCGACTTCTCGGTGTTCAACCGCGGCGACTACTGGGGCGCGGTGAACCAGAAGGTCGTCTCGGAGAACATCTCCAAGGTGCTCTATCCGAACGACGAGCAGCTCCAGGGCAAGGCCTTGAGGCTCGAGCAGCAGTATTTCTTCGTCTGCGCCTCGCTCCAGGACATGCTGCGCATCATCCGCGTGCAGAACATCCCTCCAGAACGCTTCCACGAGAAATTCGCCGTCCAATTGAACGACACGCATCCTTCCATCGCTATCGCCGAGCTCATGCGCCTG
>JASHTK010000052.1 GCA_030040575.1 Gammaproteobacteria bacterium | reverse complement strand
GTACGGCATGCAGGGGTAGAACTTGTAGCCCGGATACCGATCGCGGTGGGCGCGGAAATGATCGCAGATCGCGGCGACGCGCTCGTGAGTGGTGCACATGAAGGTCTTGATCCCCTCGGCGTACGCGGCGTCGAGCAGCTCGAGCACCGCTGCCGTGTCCTGAAACCTGAGCGCCTGCGCGCGCGCCTTCTCCTCGGACATATGGTTGACGCCGAAGAACTGGTTGTCGCCGAAGACGATTCGGTCCATCGCCGGAGGGTTCACGGAGCGGTCACCGACGCTCCGCCTGATCGTCGCGAGTGAAGCGACCGAAGAGGCCACGCACGAACGATCCACGGCGAGCGGCCCGGGCCGATACCGAGGGGCCGGACGGCGCTCGACTGCCGAGCTCGATGGCGGTGCGGGGCTTGAGCGCATCGCTGCGCATCATGGCCGCGACGAGGTTGGTGTCGCTCGCCGTGCGGAAGCTGCTGAGCGGCGTGGCGCCCGTCTCGATACAGCGGACGAAGTGGTCGATCTGCGCGGAGTACTCCTCGCCGCGGACGTAGAACCAGACCGGCGGAGTCAGCTCCGTCGTATAGCGCAGATTCCATCCCACGTTGAACCCGTCGGCCCCGGGCGAGAGCTGGCGCAGATAAAGCTGGACCTCCTGACGATCGGCGTTGATGCGTCCATTGCTGCCCCACAGGCTCACCCTGACCGACATCTTCCGGTAGCTCTCGTCGCTCCAGTTGGTCGCGAGCTGACCTTGAAATCCGTCCGAGAAATGCAAGGTCGAATAGATCTCGTCATCGACGTCCTTGGAGAATACCCGGTTGAGCACGCTCCCGGACACGGCCATCGGACGCCCGACCAGATAATTCACCAGGTCGATGGCGTGGCAGGCGTAATCGAACAGACATCCTCCCCCTTCGGTCTTCTGCGATCGCCAGGTCGAGCCCTTCGGGCGTAGCACGACCGGGCCGTACGCCTCGACGCGCAGATGGTGCACGTCGCCGATCAACTTGCGCTCGAGGAGCCGCTTCGCCTCGGTGAACGCCGCAACGAAGCGGTAGTGATACCCGACTTGGTTGACGAGGTGCTTGCGCTCGGCAAGCTCCGCGAGCTCAAAGCTGGCCGCCGGGTCGAGGCCGAAGGGCTTCTCGCAAAAGACGTGCAGGCCGCGCTCCAATGCCGCGGCGACGACCTCGGCATGGAATCTCGACGGGGTGGCCACGAGCACGCAATCGAGCGCTTCCTTGGCGAGCATCTCACGGTAGTCCGTGTAGCCCTTCACCCCGGTGTACTTGGACAGTACGTCGACGACGTAGGAAGACGTATCGGAAACGCATACCAGGCGGATGTCGGGGTGCGCGTTGACGATCGCTTGGTGGGAAAGGCCCATCTTGCCGAGTCCCACGATTCCGGCTCTGATCACTGCTCGTTCCATCCGTTAAAGAGCAACGCCGTGCATGTCCCCCCGCGGCACTCGGGCAAAGTATCACACATCCGTGCAACGCGACGCGTCGCACCGAACCCACGCGCAGCCGCGTCCCGCGTGTTCGAAAAAGTTGAGGCGGATAGGGACCGCTCGTTGACTCGTCTTCTGCGGTGCCACCGTCGCATAAACGGTACACGGTGTTCAATCGCGCCGACGCGGAGTAAGTCACAGAATGGGGAGCTGCGGCCGAACTCGAGCATCGCGACAGACCGGTCTCCTTCCGGCTCAAACGAGCCGCGCGAACTTTGAAGGCGACAACAGGGAGACGCGCCGACCCCATACGCGATCGCGGCGCTTCGCGCAGGGATCAACGGTGCCGCTCAGGCAATCCGCTGTCTCAGCAAACCGGACCGGCCACGATTCGCGACGGATGTGCGGCGAGCAGACTGATTGTGCGGATCCTTCCGCCCCGTGAGCCGTGTGTCGGCGCCACGTCGTCGTGGAAGGCGGGCGTCGCGGTTTCCGACGACGTGATATTATGTTAAATTAAGCGGCGTGTCCAGATGATACCGCCTCAGGATCTCGCCCGGTCGCCAGTCCGCAGCAGCGACTCGTCGCGATAGTGCGTCTCGATCCACCGCCGATAGCTTCCATCCATCACACCGCGCCACCATTGCGAATGCTCGGTGTACCACCCGAAGGTATCGAGGAGACCGGCATCGAGACTGACGTGCGCCCGGTAACCGATCTCCCGCGCGATCTTGGCGCAGTCGATCGCATAGCGGCGGTCGTGTCCGGGACGATCGGGAACGAATTTGATCGACGCGCTTGCCGGCTCCCCGCGAGCCGCCGGGCAGTCCGGATAGCGAATGGCGAGGGACGGGTCCCCGCGGAAGGCTTCGTCCGCCGCCACGCACAATCGCTGCACGAGAGAGAGGTTCTCGCACTCGGAGCCCCCGCCGATGTTGTACATCTCGCCGGCCCTGCCCTTCGCGAGAATGAGATCGATCCCCCGGCAATGGTCCCGGACGTGCAGCCAGTCGCGCACATTGCGCCCGTCGCCGTAGATGGGGAGGGGGCGACCTTGCAGGATGTTGACGATGGTGAGCGGAATGAGCTTCTCGGGGAAGTGAAATGGCCCGTAGTTGTTCGAGCAATTGCTGATGGTCACCTTGAGCCCGTACGTGTGGTGATAGGCGCGGACCAGATGGTCGGAGGCGGCTTTGCTCGCGGAGTACGGCGAGTTGGGTGCATACGGCGTTTGCTCGTGGAACGGCGGATCGGCGGGGCCCAGGGAGCCGTATACCTCGTCTGTCGAGACATGATGGAAGCGATGCTGAGCGAGCGCTCGCTCCTCGAGCCAGATCTTGCGAGCCGCCTTGAGCATCGAGTGTGTCCCGAAGACGTTAGTCTCGATGAAGGCGTCCGGGCCATGAATCGACCGGTCGACGTGCGACTCCGCCGCAAAGTGCACGATCGTGTCGATCGCCTCCTCGCGCAAGAGCCCCTCGACGAGCGGGGTGTCGCAGACATTGCCGTGCACGAAGCGAAATTCGCTCCGCTCCTTGACGGCCTCGAGGCTCGCGAGGTTGCCGGCATAGGTGAGCGCGTCGAGCACGACGAGGCGATCGCCCGCATGCTGCTCGAGCCAGTAGCGCACGAAATTCGAGCCGATGAAGCCGGCTCCGCCGGTCACCAGCAGCCTAGGCATGCGCAACGCTTCCGACTCTCGATATGGGCTGCGGCATGCGGTAGTCCTTACGGAGCGCCCCCTCGGCCGGTATGCCAAGTGTCCTGCGCGCTGTGTCGGTATTCTACCCGGCGCTCGGCCGGGATGGCGAAACCGTGCAGCCGATACAGACGCGGACCGTCGAAGTACCCGCGTCCATGACATATTAGGCGGCGCGCATGCCGTGTCGCTCGGATCCATACGGCACGGCGCGTGGAGAGGGCCCGCGGGCGATGCGGATGAGCAACTCGGAGAGATCCGGATAGATTTACCGGTCGCAGGTGATCGTGGAGTCGCCCACCCTGGCGCCGCTCGCGGCACTTCAGCTCTAGGCACTCCGCGAAACGGAGCGGATCGGAGCCTCACACTAAGAGTGACGAGTGTCGTAGAGTCGGACGAACTCGCCGAATGTGACCGGAAATCT
>JASHTK010000008.1 GCA_030040575.1 Gammaproteobacteria bacterium | reverse complement strand
TCGATGTAGAGGAGCGCGCCGCGCGAGGGTCCCGCCGCCCGGGTTGCGACCTCCTGGCACAGGCGGTCGCGAAACAGCAGCCGGTTCGGCAGGCCGGTGAGCGGATCATAGTGCGCCTGACGGTAGAGCCGCTCCTCGCGCGCGCTCCTCGAGAGCGCAACGGCGAGCCGCGCGGCGAGCTCCCCGCCAAATCGACTGAAGCGGGGCCCGGCGTCGGGCGCCTCCGTGAAGCCCGTTGCGAGAATCGCCTCGACGCGGCCGGAGACGATGACGGGCCACACCCAGAACACGTCCGCTCCGGCGCCCTTCAGCGGCTTGAGAAAGCTGTGGCGCTCCTCCTCGCAGCGGGCGATCGTGAGGCCTTGCGGCGCGGTCGCAAGCGTTGCGAGCATGTCCCCGTCGAGCGCGACGCGACTCACGGGAAGATCGTCGAGCGCCGCCGCGACATACACGCGGCCACGCCCCGGCGCATCACCGTCCCGCAGTGTGATGCTCACGCACTGGCCATGCGTGAGCGCCTGCACTCGCGCGAGCACGGCGTCGAGCACATGCTCGAGCGCCACCGAGCCGAGCAGCATCCGGTCGATCTCGGCCAGGGTCTCGAGGGCGCGGAGCTGCGCCTCGATGCCGGCGGCGCACGTCGCGAGCGCCTCGAGCAGGGCGCGGGGCTCGTCGCCGCCTCGACCCCTCAGCACCGTCAGGCGGCGCTCCTGCATCGCGGCGATGGCCGCGCGAGCCGCCGCGAGATCCGGCACGTAACGCCGCGCGAGATGCAGCGCGGCAGCCGACACGCAGAGCGTCGCGAGCAGCGCCGCGGCGAGCAGGGCGTGGGGGGTCGAGAGCTCGAGCCGTCCGCTCGCGAGCGCGAACGCCGCGAGGGGCAGTGCGGAGCAGAGACTGAGAGCGGCCGCGATACGCCGGCCCATCCGGCTCGACAACGCCGTCCGCACCATCTCGATAATTTTCCTGGACGCTCCGAGCCGTTGAACGCGAGACCCCGGACGGCGGGCGGCCGATCGCCGGAGTCGTCGGGGCGCGAATCTCGCACGCGGCGGCGGCGCGGGATATTAACCCGTTCACGTTATGCGACGCGGCCGAGGGTGCGAGGATCAGCTCGGAGGCCGGCCGGACTTTGCGGCGACGACGTCGGCTCGCGATGAGCGCGCGTGAACGCTCTGGTGAGCGAGCGAGTGGATCGCGGGATAAGTATAGCGATGGACGCCACGACGTCCGGAACGCGCCGCCGCCAGCATCGCCGTCGCCACCGTGCGAGCCGAAATTCCTCGATACGGCTCCCTCGCGCCTCGCTGGAACAGGCTGACCACCGGGACGACGAGCAGCCGCAGGAGCTCTCGCGCGTGCATCTCGCGCCGCAGGCCGATCAGCGGGCCGGGCTGCAGCAGATCGAGCGAGGCGAACCCGAGCGCCTCGAGCGCTTGCTCGACCTCTCTTTTCACGCGCAGGCTCGAATCCGGAGAATCGGACCCGGCGCCCGCACAGGAGAGGAACACTAGGCGCTGCGCCTGCGCCGCCTTCGCGGCCCGCGCAAAGGCGAGGGCGTAGCCGAGCTCCACGCGCCGGTGCGCCTCCTCCGAGCCTGCGGCGCCCCTCGAGGTGCCGAGACAGCAGAACGCCGTGTGGCACGCGATCCCTTTGAGCTGCGCCTCCAGCCGGTCGAACTGCACGATGCGGTTCGCGAGCCTCGGGTGCTCCCGCCCGAGCGGGCGGCGCGTCACCGCGTACACCCGCGCGAAGTCCGGCGCCTCGAGCAGCGCATCGAGCAGGTAGTTGCCGGTGAGTCCGCTTGCGCCGGCGAGCAGGGCGACTTTGGCCTCGGGTTCTCCCATAGACCTCCAGCCCGCCGGCTCTTCGAGTGCTCGGCCCGGCAAGCGCCCGGCAAGCTTATCATTCCATGGCGCGCGAGCGGCAAGGGCTCCGCTGACGCCAAGCCTCGCAGCGAGCGCACACCGGCCTCAGCCCGCGCCACGCCCGCGCGCCTGCTAGACGCCGAGCTCCAGCTGCTTCGACCTCGGCGTGCGGAACAGCGTCGTCACGAGGGGCGGGCCGCCACTCCCGCCGATCCCGTAGCGCTTGCACGCGAGCTCAAAGCGCACCCGGAGCAGCTCGGCAAAAGGGCCCGTCCCGCGCATGCGAAATCCGAATCGTGGGTCGTTGTCGCGGCCGCCGCGCAGCGCGCCGACGAGCGACATGACGTGGGCTGCCCGCTGCGGATAGTGCTCCGCGAGCCACTCGCGGAACAGGGCGCCGAGCTCGTGCGGCAGCCTCAACACCACGTACCCGGCGGTGCGCGCGCCGGCGGCCGCAGCCGCCTCGAGGATGCGCTCGAGCTCGTGATCGGTGATCGCGGGAATGACGGGCGCGACGAGCACGCTCACCGGAATCCCGGCGGCCGAGAGATGCCGCACCACGGCGAGGCGCGCCTGCGGCGCTGCCGCGCGCGGCTCGAGCCGTCGCTTCAGCTCCGCGTCGAGGGTCGTCACGCTCACCGCGACGCTCGCGAGCCCGTCCCGAGCCATCTCGGCGAGCAGCTCGGCGTCGCGGAGGATCAGGGTCCCCTTCGTCACCACGGAGACCGGATGCCGGCACTCGCGCAGCACCTCGAGGATCGACCGGGTCACCTGCAGGCGCTTCTCGATCGGCTGATACGGGTCCGTGTTCGCGCCGAGGACGATGGGCTTGCACACGTATCCGGGCCGTGCGAGCTCCTCGGCGAGCCGCTGCGCGGCGTCGGCCTTGTAGAGGAGGCGAGTCTCGAAGTCGAGCCCCGAGGAGAGCCCGAGATAGGCATGGCTCGGGCGGGCGTAGCAGTAAACGCACCCATGCTCGCATCCCCGGTAGGGATTGATCGAGCGCTCGAATGGGACGTCCGGCGAGTCGTTGCTCGTGATGACCGTGCGAGCGTGATCGGGCTCGATGTGGGTCGCGATGCTCGAGGGGGTCTCCTCCGCATACCACCCGTCGTCGACCGCCTCGGAGCCGAGCCGCGAGAATCGCCCGTCGGGATTGGAGAGCGCACCGCGGCCTTTGAACGCTCGAGCCATTCGGTGACTGTACATTCATACAGGCATCCGGTAAAGCCCGGCGGCGCGGCCGGCTCGCGGCATCAAGCAAGCCCGACGGAGTCGGACAGAATCATCGTCAAAGCCAGCAGGCAGCAGCCCGCGAGCGTGAGGTGGCGCCGCAGCTTCAAATAATCCTCGGGCAGCTCCTCTCCGGCGCCGCGATGCTCGTAGAGCCAGAACACCCCGAGCGAGACGACGAGCAGCGCGAGGCCGCGCTGCCCGTTGAGCACCACGCTCGCCGCGCCGCATACCGCGGGAAGAATCGCCCCCGCGATGCGCCGCGGGGTCCACTCGAGCCGGCCTGCGAGAGCGAGACCCCAGTGAACCGCGCCGAGCGATGCGAGGACCATCGCGCCGTACGCGACCGCGATCTGCTCGGCGAGCAGGCGCAGCGCATAGCTCGGCAGGAACGCCATGGCGATCGGGCACGCGGCGAGCGGAACCAGCCCGGCGTAGGCGGCGAGCTCCGCCGCCGTGCCGAGCGAGCCGCGCGGGCCGGAGGATTCGCGACGAGACGAGTCGGATGTCACAGTGTGCCTCGGTGCCGGGCGGGCCACCCGATCGCCCATGTTAGAGTATCCCCGTGATGCCCGAGATGCCCGGTCCGGCCCGCATCGCCAGCGCGCTTCCCGCGCTCGCGCTGCTCCTCGCGGCCTCCGTATGCGCGCAGACGCCGCTGCGCGCCCCCCAGTCGATCCGCATCGGTCTCAGCGTCATGAGTCAGGTGGTGGAGAACTCCGGGCGGCTCATCGCCGCCGGGCGCTACGGCGAGCTGCCCGCGCAGTCGAGCGAGTTCGAGGCCGGCCTCACGGCCCTCGAGCAGGGACTCGGCGACCAGCCCTCGCCGCTCAAGGCGAGCCTCGAGCCGCTGCTCGCCCGGGCGCGCGTTGCCGCGAGCGCCATGAGCGAGGCGGTCGCCTCGCAGCGCGACTCGATGCTGCCCGTCGCCCACGATCAGCTCGCCGATGCGGTCCGGTCGATCATCGCCCTGTTCCCCGACAGCCTGCGGCCCACGACGGGCCCCGCCCCTCAAGCGCCGAGAAACAGCCTGTAGGCCGGATTGCCGGTCTCCTCGACGTACGGATAGCGCAGATCGTTCAGGTGCTGCACGAACGCGCCGCGCTCGGCGGACGCCACCTGCACTCCGGCGAGCACCCGTCCGTGGTCGGACCCGTGATTGCGGTAGTGAAACAGCGTGATGTTCCAGCGCGATCCGACCGCCTCGAGGAACTTGAGCAGCGCGCCCGGCCGCTCGGGGAACTCGAACCGGTAGAGCAGCTCCTCGGCGATGTCGTGCGCATGACCGCCCACCATGTACCGCACGTGCAGCTTCGCCACCTCGTTGTCGGTCATGTCGTGCACGGTGTAGCCGGCCTCGCGCAGCTGGCGCACGACGGCCTCGCGCTCGGCGCGGCCCTGCGTGAGGCCCAAGGCGAGGAAGATCCGGGCGCGCGCCGGGCTCTCGTAGCGGTAGTTGAACTCCGTGACGCTGCGCCGGCCGAGCGCCTGGCAGAACTTGAGGAAGCTGCCCGGCCGCTCGGGAATCTCCACCGCAAGGAGCGATTCGCGTCCGGCGCCGAGATCCGCGCGCTCCGCGACGTGGCGCAGGCGGTCGAAGTTGATGTTGGCGCCGCTGTTCACCGCGACGAGCCGCTTGCCGCGCCAGCCCTCGCGCGCCACGCACTTCTTGATCCCGGCGACGGCGAGCGCTCCGGCGGGCTCGAGGATCGAGCGAGTGTCCTCGAACACGTCCTGGATCGCCGCGCAGATCTCATCGGTGTTGACGAGCACGATCTCATCGACGGCCGCGCGCGCGAGCGCGAACGTCTCCTCCCCCACGCGCTTGACGGCGACGCCGTCCGCGAAGATGCCGACGTGATCGAGAATCACCCGCCGCCCGGCCTGCAGCGACTCGTACATGGCGTTCGCGTCCTCGGGCTCGACGCCGACGATGCGCACGCGCGGGTAGAGGTACTTGATGTAGACCGCGATGCCCGCGATGAGGCTGCCGCCGCCCACGGGAACAAAGACGGCGTCGAGGTCGCCGCCGGTTTGGCGCACGATCTCCACGCCGATCGTGCCCTGGCCCGCGATCACGTCCGGATCGTCGAAGGCGTGGACGAAGACGAGATTGCGCTCCCGCGCGAGCTCGAGCGCGCGCTCGAAGGCGCCGTCGTAGTCGTCGCCGTGCAGCACGGTCTCCCCGCCGAGGCCGGCGACCGCCTGCACCTTGATGAGCGGCGTCGTCTGCGGCATCACGATTACGGCCGGAATGCCCCGGCGGCGCGCGGCGAGCGCGACGCCTTGCGCGTGATTGCCCGCCGAGGCGCAGATCACGCCGCGCTGGGCGACGGCGTCCGAGAGGTGCGCGATCTTGTTGTAGGCGCCGCGCAGCTTGAAGGAGAACACCGGCTGCAGATCCTCGCGCTTGAGCAGGATACGGGCGCCCAAGCGCTGCGAGAGCCGCGACGCCTCCTCGAGCGGCGACTCGATCGCCACGTCGTAGACGCGCGATTTGAGGATGCGTTCGATGTAGGGACTTGCCAAAGCGTCGATCCGAAGCCGCGAAGGACGGCGGGAAGCTTAGCGTATTCCGTGGAGCGGGGCTCCCGAGCGGCGCCGCGCTACTGCGTGGTTCGCCGGTCGACGGGCGGGCGCACCACGAAGCGAAACTGCGAATTGCCGAGGACGACCGTATCCCCGTCCATGAGGCCCTGACGCGTAATGCGCCGGCCGTTCACGATCACACCGTTCGTGCTGTGGAGGTCCTCGATGACGGTCTGGAGCGGTCCGACCAGGATCATCGCGTGGTGGCGGCTCACGAATCGGGTGTCGATCTGAATGTCGTTGTCGGGCGTCCGCCCGATGCTCGTCCTGCGGCCGAGCACGTGGACCTCCTCGCCGTCACCTTGCGCGCGGACGAGCAGGGACGTTGCCGTCTCGAGGGCCGGGTCGCCTCCGCCGGCCCGCTCGCGCGGCACCTCCATGCCCGCCACCTCGATCCCGGGCAGCGTCATCGCGGGCCGATCGAAGCCCTGCTGAATGCTCTCGATGAGCGCCGTGCTGCGGGCGGTCTGCGCCTCGAGCCGGCGGATGAGGCCGTCGCGCTCATCGAGCGACCGGCGCGCCTCCTCGAGCATCGCGCGCCAGTCATCGTTGAGCTGCGTGAGCTCCTCGATGCGCGTGTCCTTCGCCCGAATCTCCGCGTCGAGCTGATGCAGGCTCTCCTCGGCAGCGCGCACGTCGTCGTCCGCCGCCTCCATGCGCTCACGGCTCGCGCGAGCCTCGCCCTGCAAGCTCTCGAGGGTGCGTCCCTGCTCGGCGAGGCGCGTCTCGATCTCGCGCACCCGCGTGGCGCCGGCATCGAGCTGCGTGCGGTCCTCCTCGCGCCGCGCCTCGGCTTGCCGCAGGGCAGCCGTCCGCTCGGTGAGCTCCGAGCGCAGGCCGGCGAGCTCGGCCTGCAGCTCGCCGATGCGCCGGCGGTCGGACTCGCGGGCGGCCTGCAGCTCGCGCCCCAGCTCCTCCACCCGCGAGTCTCGCCGGCTCACCTCGCCGTCGAGGCCGCGCAGCAGCGTATCGAGCACCCCTTGTCGCCCTTCGAGCGACCGCAATGCCTCGAGGTGAGCGGCGGCTTGCGCTTGAAGGTGATGGAGCCCTTCCTCGGCTCGCGCGAGCGAGCGCTCGCGCTCGGCGAGCCGCAACGCGAGCACCCGCTCGCGCGCTTGGCTCGGCTCGGGCTCGGCGAGCCGAGTCTCGAGCCGCTGGGTGAGCTCGTCGACCTGCGCTCGCGCAGTGCGGAGCGCGCTGCGGGTCTCGGTGAGCTCCCGGTCGAGCGCGCCAGCGCGCTCGTCGGCCGCGATGCGCTCGCGACGCGCAGCCTCGAGCTCGCCCTCGAGCGCCGTCAAGCGCGCATCCCCGGCCGCGAGTCGCGCCTCGAGCTCGCGAACGCCCGCGAGCGGCCCGAGATCACCGTCGAGGAGCGTCCGCTGCTTGAGAGTGGGGTCGTCGTCGAGGCTTCCGGGCCGCAGCGTATCCGGCGCGGGCGCCACCCACGTATCTGTACTCACAAGCTCACGCTGCCGCTGTTCGGCCTCGTAGGCCGTCACGTGCAGGGCAGGCAGCTCGACGGTCGTCTCGAGGTCCGACGAGCCGGACGGTATCGACTGGCGCGGCATGCTCATCTGAGCTCTCTCGGCTCTTCTTGATGCGATCGACAGTCTACCGCGTCCGGTTTGCGGCGCGCCTTCTGCGCTGCACTCACCGCCGCGACGGTCTCAGCGGGCGTGCAGAAAATCTCGCAAGACCTCCGCCATGCGCTGCGGCGCGCTCTCGAACGCCTCCTCGCCCACCTCCGGCAGATCGACGAGCCGGGCCTTCGGCATCAGCTCGCGCGCGTGCAGCGTCGAGTCCCAGCACTCGTCCCGCGGCCGGACGAGGAGTACCGGTTGCGTGACTCGACCGAGCCTGTCTGGAGCGGCGTAGTCGAGAGCGGCCTGCACGCCCCACCAGGCGTTCGGGCCGTTGTGCAGCTTCTCGGCGAACTGGCGCGCGAGCGTCTCGAGCGGCAGCGGCGAGCGTCCTGCCCGTCGCGTGCGCTCCCATTCGACGGCGAGGTGGCTGCCGTCCGCGACGGGCCTCACCGGCCAGGGAGAGGAGTGAAATGCCTCCTTTTCCAGCTTGGAGGCGACCGGCACGGCGACGCACACCACCCGCCGGATGCAGGCCGGCCGCGCGATCGCGAGCTCGGCCGCGACGAGCGAGCCGGTGTGATACCCGGCCACGTCGATTTGCCTGAAGCGCATGCTGTCGCAGAAATCGGCGATGGCCGACGCATAATCGGCGATCGAGGGCGGCAGCCGCGGCGCATCGGACTCCCCGAATCCCGGCAGATCGGGCGCGTAGACCGAGCGGTCGCGCCCGAGAAGGCCGAGCAGCCCGTGAAACACCGCGCCCGACATCGGAGCCTGGTGCAGGGCGAGGAGCGGGGTGCCCTCATCGAAGCCGCCGCCCGGGGGCATCGCGTTGTACACGTGCAGCTGGCCGAACCGGCATTCGAAGTACCCCCGCCGGATGCGCGGCTCGATCTGCGGAACGATGCGAGTGTTGATCACGCCCTTTGCCATTGACCCTCCGCCACCACCTGCGCGGACTCGAGCCCGGACTGACTTGACGGGGCTCCTCCGCACGGGAGAGCAGACGCCCGCCGGCGATTGACCGGATGCGGGCGCCACGAGCATATTGCCGCGCCTTGAGGGAATTTTATCCGGTTCGGCGCGAGGCGCCGGCCCATTCGCAACGAGCCATGTTCATCCGCAATGCGCTGGGCCTGACGGCCGCCCTCCTTTATTCGGCGCACGCCGCCGCAGGGACGTACATCGAGGCCTCGTGGGCCGACCTCGCGGACCCTCTGCGACCCCCGCAGACCGAGCGAATGTGGTTCGACGCCGGCAACTTCCGGCTGGAGAGCGAGAGCGGCGATGCGATCGAGATCTTCAAGGACCGGACGCTGTACCTCGTCGAGCCGCTGCGCAAGCGCTACGCCGCATTCGATGCGGCGACTCTGCGCCTCCTCGGGAGGCCGCGCGTGGCTCGCGAGACCTCCCGGACCGAATCGAGCGGTGGACGCGCCTGCACGGTGTGGGAGATCACCGTCGAGGCGGTGAAGGTGCGCGAGCTCTGCGTCATCCCGGCCGACTCCGTCCCCGGGGGCGCTCAGATCCTCGCCGACATGCGGCAGATCGGGGAGATCATCGACGAGATGAGCCTCGGTGAGACGCCGCAAGACTCGGTCGCGGACTCCTGGAGCGACCTCGATCGGGTCAATGGCATCCCCGTCCTCTCGCGCAGCTTCGAGGGCGGGCAGGTGACCGTCGAGATTCAAGTCACGGCCGTGCGGTCAGACCCGGTGCCGTTCACCGCCTTCGAGGTCCCCGCCGGCTTCAAGCGTCACAAGCTCGAGCGGCGAGGCCACGCATAGCCCGGCCCCACGTCCAGATGTGCACCATGAGGTGGATCATGTCCCTTTGGCCATTGGTTGCGGCGGCCGCGGTGCTCGCGGTCGCCGGTTGCGGACTCGGTGAGACCGCGGCGACGGGCGCGGCGGGAGCCGCATCCGAGGCGCAGCAGGCACAGCAGGCGCAAGCGACCGAGCAGAGCGTGCAGCAGCAGCTCAATGCCGCCTCGAGCGCGGACGCGCAGAAGCGCGAAGCGGCCGAGCAGCAGGCCCAGTAGCCTCCCTGCCGCCCGCGAGCCTCCGAGCCCGCTCAGCGCTTGCGGCGCCGAGCGCTGCGCTTCCTGCGCGATGCGCCCCTCGCGGCGCGCTTGGCCACCTTGCTGCGGGCTCGGGTGCCGGCGCGGCGAGCGGCTCGCTTGGCTTTCGCGGGCCGACGCCGCGCCGTCCGACGCTTCGCGGC
>JASHTK010000051.1 GCA_030040575.1 Gammaproteobacteria bacterium | reverse complement strand
CGGCCTGAGGACCTGAGGGGCCTTGCGCGCTCAGCATCGAGGGAGCCCCACCGAAGAGCGCCGCCATCGCCGTCTCGAACGTCGGGCCGTACGCGAGCCGGTCCTGCAGCGCGAGCACGACCAAGCGCAGCTCCGGCATCGGGCTGCTCTCGGCTTGCAGGTAGATCGGCTCGGCGTAGAGGAGCGCTTTGCCGATCGGAATGACGATGAGAGTGCCCCGGCGAACATGAGAGCCTTGCTGATTCCAGAGCGTGAGCTGGCCGGAGAGCTGCGCGTTCTGATCGATGCGGGCCTCGATCTGCAGCGGGCCATCGACGAGCTTCGTCTTCGGGAAGTCGTAGACGACTGCCTCGCCGTAGTGCGCGCCGTCGCTGCGGCCCCCAATCCAGCCGATGAGGTTGTTCCGGTTGGCGGGCGTGAACGGCAGGATGTTCACGAACTCCGGCGCGCTCTCGCCGGGGAGCGTCATCAGCACGTAGTTGGGCTCCATGAGCTGCGGCCCCTCATCGACCGAGCCGATCTCCGCGGCGACGCTCCAGAGGTCCTCGCGGTTGTAGAACACCTCCGGGTTGGTCATGTGATAGAGCGCGTAGACGGCCGCCTGGGCCGACAGCAGCAGCTCCGGGTAGCGCACATGCGCGCGCAGGTCCGCGGGCATCGACGAGGCGTCCTGGAACAGCCGCGGAAATACGGCCCGGTAGGCCTCGATGACCGGATCGCTCGCATCGAACACGTAGAAAGTCGTCGCGCCCGTGTAGGCGTCGATCACGATCTTCACGCTGTTGCGCATGTAGTTGAGCGGCTGATCGCCGAGCAGGTAGCGCCGCGAGTACGGATAGCTGTCCGATGTGGTGTACGCGTCCATCATCCAGTACAGCCTGCCCTGCGCGCTCACGACGATGTACGGGTCGGGATCGAACGTGAGGAACGGGGCGAGCGCCGCGACGCGGTCGCGGACGTTGCGGCGCATGAGCAAGCGGCTCCCGGCGGTCACATCGTCGCTGAAGGGAAGCTTGGCGATGTCGCCTCGATCGTAGGCAATGAGCAGGCGGCGGAGGAACCCGCCGAGCCGGATGCCGCCCGTCCCCTCGTAGGAGGTGAGGTCGTTCGTCTCCCCGAGCGGGTAGTTGAACTCCTTCTGGCGGGTCGCGACGTACACATCGGTGTCGGTGAGCTCCCCGAAGTAGATCTCCGGCCGGGTGAGCTCGAGGTCCGGCAGTGCGCTCTGCACGGGCATGTTGTCGAGCACCAGCGTCGGCAGCCCCTCGGGTGTGAAGCCGTTCACCGGGTTCATCGTGACGCCGTACCCGTGCGTGTAGATGAGCTTCTCGTTGATCCAGTTGCGGCTGCTCTCCGGGAGCTTGTCCACGTTGAGCTCGCGTGCGGCAAGCATCATCTCGCGCACGGACCCGCCGAGCCGATAGCGGTCGATGTCGATGTCCGGAAAATCATAGTAGGTGCGGATCTCCTGGATCTGGCGCAGCGTGTCCTGCAGCGCCCGCCAGTCCCACAGCCGAATGTTCTCGAGCGTCGTTTGATTCTCGAGCGGCTCGGCCGCCTGGATCCCGGCGTCGGCCGGGAAGGGGTGAGTGTGGATGCGGTCGAGCCCGTACGCCGCCCGCGTGAGCTCGATGTTGTGCAGGATGTAGGGCCGCTCCCGCACGAGCTGGTTCGGCTTGACGAGCAAGGTGCTGACGTACCACGCGGCAAGTCCCACGGCGAGGTAGCAGGCCGCTGCCGGCGCGACGCAAGCGGCGAGCCAGACCGCGCGCGGTGCCTGCGCGGCGCAGTACAGGGCCGCCGCGGCTCCGAGCACCAGGGCGGCGCACACCGCAAGCAGCCCGGAGAGCGTGACGTGGGCGTCGGTGTACGTGACGCCGGAGAAGATCGTGTCGTCCTGAAAGAGCCGCTCGAAGCGGCCGAGATACACCCGGACCGCAATCGCGAGCAGCAACGCCGCGAGCGCGACGGCGAGCCCGCGCCACGGCCCGGTCTCGCTCGCGGCGAAGCGCTGCCAGGTAAGAGCGCGCGCACCGCTCGTGATGGCGACGAACGCCGCAGCCACCGCGAAGGCGATCACCGCGAGCATCAGCACCCAGCCGGTGAGAAGCCGCCACGCCGGCAGCGCGAACAAGTAGAACGCGAGCGGTCTGCCGAAGATCGGATCGAGCATCGCCGCGCCCCGCGGCGCATTCCACCAGAGTGCGAAGGTCGACCAGCTCCCCGCCATGCTGGCGCCCGCCTCGGCGGCGATCGCGACCGATACCGCGAGCGCGGCGAGCCCGAGTGCCGCCCCGATCGGCAGATTCACCCGCTGCCGGTTGATGAGGAGGGTGGCACCGAGCAGCTCATCGAGATGGGCCGGCCGCAGCGCGAGGAACGCGCCGTAGAGCGCGACGAACGTCGCGGCCGCGAAGCCGCAGAAGAGGCCCGCCTGCAGGTCGAGGCGCGTCCAGAAGACGGACGCGTAGCCGAGCGAGTCGAACCACAGGCTGTCCACGTAGTACGAGATCGTCGCCGAGCCTGCGTACGCCACGGCGGCGAACGCGGCAATCGCCGCGACGAGGATCCAGGGCGAGCGCGCGCGCCGCGGCCCGGCGAGCCGGCTCGGTTCATCGTGCGGATCGCCTCTCATCGCTCCCCTCCCCCCTTGAAGCCAGCGGACTCGGCTGCCCGGCACCAGCGGATCGCAAGGATAGCAGCCGTCCTCGGATGGTGTCCGCCCGGTGCCTACGCCACACTAGCGCCGTGGCGAGCCGCCACTCACCGGACGATCCCGCATGAGCCCGAGGCCGTCGACGGCGCTTGCCGACCACTTCAGCCCCGAGCGCCACCGGCTCGGGGAGCTGCGCGCGAGTCTCGCACGGCTGCGCAGGCAGCTGCCGCTCCTTCGCCGCATCGCGGGCGGTGCTCACCACGGGTTGATCTCCGCCTGTGCCGCCGTGTGCGCCTACCTGCCCGCCCACGCGCTCGGACTGCAGGAGAGCTTCTGGTGCGCGATCACCGCGATCTCCGTGGTGCAAACGGAGTTCCAGGCGACCGAGACGACGGCGCGCGATCAGTTCATCGGCGCCGCGCTCGGCGGCACCGTCGGCGTGTGCGCAGCGTTCCTCCCGGCTCCACATCTGCTGTGGTACGCCGCCGCCATCGTTCTTGCGATGCTCACCTGCTGGGCGCTCAACGTCCCGAGCGCGAGCCGCATCGCGGGCACCACCGCCACCATCATCTTGCTCGTGCCGCACACCGGATCGCCCGAGCGCATGTTTGTGGCGCGACTCTCGGAGGTCGGCTGGGGCGTGTGCGTCGCGATTGCCGCCGTGTGGCTCGCCGGCCGCATTCCCGCGCGGCAGCCGCTCCGCGCCGGTCCTCCCGCGGGCGGATCGCCTCATCCGTAACGGAGCGCGGCGCCCCCTCCCGAGGCGCTGTCCTCGATGGCACACGGCCGGCGCCGAGTCCGCACCGGTCCGTCATCCGGCGGCGTTGGCGGTGTAATCAGACTGCAACATAGCTCCTTTAACCATGGCGTCTCGACCCACGCGCGGCATCGGGCACCGCCCGCCGCGCGCGCGGACCGCGAAGACGATGAGGGGACAGCGCATGGCGAACGCAGCAGAGAGCACCGCACAGAGGGTGCCGAGCCCGAGGACCGTCCAGGAGTACATCGATGAGCTGCCGGCGTGGTCCGACGGCACCCGGCTCAAGTCCGCACCGATGACCGGCATGCAGTGGCGCATCTGGTCGCTCGCCGCCGCGGGCAAGTTCTTCGAGGGGTTCGTCGTGTTCATGACGGGCGTCGCGCTGCCGCTCATCGTCCGCGAGTTTCACGTCGCCCCGGCGGAGAAGGGCATCGTCAGCGCCGCGAGCCTCGCCGGCATCCTCTTCGGGGCCGTGCTGCTCGGGGGCATGTCGGATTATTTCGGCCGCAAGCGGATGTTCATCGCGGAGATGATCCTTTTCGTCGCCTTCCTCGCCCTGCTCATCCTCTGCTCGAATTTCCTCTCGGTCGCGATCTGCCTGTTCGGGCTCGGGCTCGCGCTCGGCTGCGACTACCCGACGGCGCACATGATCATCTCGGAGAACATCCCGAGCGCCAATCGCGGCAAGCTCGTCCTGGCGGCGTTCGGCTTTCAGTCCCTGGGCGCGCTCGGCGGGACCGGCGTCGGCTGCATCGTCCTGGTGCTCGACCCGCATCTGTCGGCCTGGCGGTGGATGTTCGCGACGGCCCTCGTGCCGGCGCTCGCCGTGACCATCGGGCGGTTCTTCGTCGTCGAGAGCGCGAACTGGCTCGCCGTCCGAGGCGCCCACGACGAGGCCGAGAAGTCCGTCGTGAAGCTCCTGCTGCGCGAGCCGCAGTACCCGACGAACATCCATCTCGCGCGCCACCGCGCGAGCGCCGAGGGGCAGCCCGTCACGCGTCGGTCCTTCTGGGCGCTGTTCGAGCGGCGCAATCGGCGCGCCACGATCTTCGCCTCGCTCCCGTGGTTCATCCAGGATCTCGGCACCTACGGCATCGGAATCTTCACGCCCGTCATCCTCGCGGCGGCGCTCGGCGGCGGCTCGGATCACGTGCGGAGCCTCACCGACATGATCTCCGACAGCATTCTCGCGGCCAAGGGCGCGGCGCTCATCGACGTGCTGCTCATCGTCGGCATCCTGTTCGCCGTCGCGCTCGCCGACCGCTTCGGACGGATCAAGCTTCAAATCGTGGGCTTCATCGGCTGCGCCGCAGGATTGCTCCTCGCCTCGTTCTCGATCGGCGCCGTCGGGGAGGCGAAGATCGGCTTCATCTTTGCCGGCTTCATGCTCTTTGATTTCATGACCAACCTCGGCCCGAACGCCCAGACCTACCTGCTCGCCGGGGAGGTGTTCCCGACCGAGGTGCGGGGCATGGGCGCCGGATTCGCCGCCTCCTTCGCCAAGATCGGCGCCGTCGCGACCGCTTACCTCTTCCCGATCCTGCTCGCGAGCATCGGCACGCGCGCCCTGCTCTACGGCCTCATCGTCACCTCGATCCTCGGGGCGGTCGTCACCTGGCTCTACCGGATCGAGACGACCGGCATCAACCTCGACCACGTCGGGCGCACCGACGAGCCCGGTGGGCGGGCGAGCCCGTCGGCCGCGAAGGCGCTCGCGTGAGCCGCCTCGCCGCTCTCCGGCGAGCCGCGCGCCGGCGCCTGCGCGTGTGCGCGCTCGGGGCGGCGGCGCTCGCGCTCGGAGCGATCGCCACGGTGGGCGCGGTGGAGTCGGCCGTGTCGTTGAACGAGACGGGCTCGACGCTCCTTTATCCCTTGTTCGAGCTGTGGATCCCCGAGTACTCGCGCGTCGCGCCCGGCGTGTCGCTCACCGCGGCGGCGACGGGCTCGGGGGCGGGGATTGCGGGAGCCGTCGCCGGGACCGTGCAGATCGGTGCCTCCGACGCCTACATGTCCGATGAGGAGGCCGAGCAGAACCGCACGATCCTCAACATCCCGATCGCGATTTCGGCGCAGACGGTCAACTTCAACGTTCCCGGCCTCAATGCCATCGCCCTGCGCCTCGACGGACCGACGCTCGCCGCGATCTACACGGGGGCAATCACCGAGTGGGACGCGAAGCCCCTCGCGGAACTGAACCCCGGGGTGCGCCTGCCGCATCGGCCGATCGTTCCGATCCGCCGCGCGGAGGCCTCGGGCGACACCTTCATCTTCACCCAGTTCCTCGACTTCTCGACCCAGAGCTGGGAGGACTCGATCGGTTACGGGACGGGCGTCAGCTGGCCTGCCGTGCCCGGCGAGCGCACCGCGACGGGAAACGAGGGCATGGTGCGGGCGCTCGCCGCCACACCCGACTCGGTGGCCTACGTCGGCGTGAGCTTCCGCGGCGAGATCGCCCAGGCGGGCCTTGGCACCGCGCTGCTCGAGAATCAGAGCGGGCGGTTCTTGCTGCCGACGCCGCAGACGATCGCCATGGCC